>JAJOJU010000019.1 GCA_021208265.1 Alphaproteobacteria bacterium
AAGCCGACATCATTCGCCAGCTTTACGAAGCCGCGCTGAATGGAAAACCCTGGCAGAACGGTAAACAGCTTCTTGCCAAAGCCGGATCGCAGAGCTTCACACTATCCAATATTTTCAAACGCAATCCTTTATGGCGGCATTTGATTATATCCGATGGGCGCGGTAGCTATCGGCTGGATGAGGGTTTTGTGTCATCCATCGCTGATCACCAACCCATCACCACCTAAACACTAACCGGGCACCACGCGCTCACCAGCGTGTACCCGTCATTATAGCTGGCATTAAACCATCAAAAAAGAATGCCGCATGACCAGCCACACGCCACCACATTTAATGACCATTCAAGAACGCCGTGAAGAAATCGGGTTAATCTTCCGCACCGCATGCCATAGACTCAAAAAACAATGCAAAAACAGCACGTTATCTGAACATTTAACTGGACTAAATGCCCCAGCAGAGCGTTCATGGGAACCAAAGAAAAATGGAGAAAACCCATGAGCATCAACGCATTGAAAGAAATTTCAGCTTTACCTGCACTGGATCGTGAAGAGCTAAAACAAATCTGGCAGGACATGTTCAGAACATCCCCCGGCAAATGTTCTAAAGATTTTATGATCCGCAAAATTGCATGGCGCATGCAGGAAATTCAATATGGTGGGTTATCGCAAGCGACCAAAGAAAAAATCAAAAAAACTACAAAAAAACTCCGAAAAATAACACAAAACGCAAGGACGGTATGCCGCCGCCCGGCACCATGCTGTGCCGTGAATTTGGAGGACAAGAGCACCGTGTCATGATTTTAGCCGACGGGTTCGAGTATCGTGGCTGCAAATACAAAAGCCTATCAAAAATCGCCACGTTAATTTCTGGCACCAACTGGTCTGGACCGCGCTTTTTTGGATTGAAGGATTAACGCATGGCAGAACAATCAACAAAACGCTGCGCCATTTACACGCGCAAATCCAGTGAAGAAGGGTTGGATAAAGAATTCAATTCTCTCGAAGCTCAGAGAGAATCTGGAGAAATTAAAATCCTGTCACAAAAACATGCAGGGTGGGAGCTGATCCCCGACCACTATGATGACGGCGGCATTTCAGGTGGCACAATGGAACGCCCCGCTTTGCAGCGTTTGCTCGAAGATATTAAATCGGGAAAGGTTGATATCGTTGTCGTTTACAAGATCGACCGTCTTTCACGTTCCATGTTTGATTTCCTTGGCATGATCAAATTTTTTGATGAGCATAACGTCTCTTTCGTATCGGTCACACAAGACCTCAACACCGACACGGCAATGGGACGGCTCGTACTAAATGTCCTCCAATCCTTTGCACAATTCGAACGTGAAATCGCCTCTGAACGGATCAAAGATAAAATTGCGCTATCCAAAAAGAAAGGCATGTGGATGGGCGGCACAGTCCCCATCGGCTATGATGCCATTGAGGGAAAACTGGAAGTTAATGAAGATGAGGCTAAAATTGTACAGCTGATTTTTTCGCAATTTACCGCAACTGCGTCTGCCACCGCCGTTGTTAAACATCTCAAACAAAAGGGGTATAAAACCAAAGGGCGAACATCGCGGCGGGGAAAACATTATCCGCCAAAGAATTTTTCGAAATCCGCTCTGTATCAGATACTAAACAATAAAACATACATTGGAAAAATTGAGCATAAAGAGCAAAACCAGATTTATGAGGGTTTGCATGCTCCGATCATTGATATGAAACTCTGGAACCGGGCACAGGAAATTCTGAAAGCCAATATCGTTGACCGCCGCCGCATCACCAGTGATGATCGGCCATATTTATTGAAAGGCATATTGGAAGACCCAGACGGATATTCCATGACGCCGACTTTTACACGCAAAAAAGATAATCGGATTTATCGATATTACATCAGCACACAAGCCACAAAACATGGATACGAAGTGTGCCCGCTTAAAACCATTTCCGCGCCGTTATTGGAAGAAGTTGTTTTGGGATATGTCCGCCGGATTTTAACCAATACGGAATGGCTGAACCATATAACAAAAGCCGACGAAAACGAGCCGCCAGTATCGCTTCCAGACATCAAGGCCATGATGCAGAATTTTGATGCCATGTGGCCGCAACTATTCCCGGCAGAGCAGGCAAGGATAGTCCAGCTCCTGATCCACAAAGTTACGATTTTCCCTGCCAAGCTGGTGATTGTCTTTCATCCGCCTGGCCTCGCATCGGTATTACAGGATTTATTGCCAGAGCTGACTTTCAAAGATGATGAAGAGCCGGACATGCACAAACCCATGGTACTCGAAATTCCCATAAACTTCAAAAAAACGACATCGACGGAAGATGATCACCTCGCCGGACGGGAGAGATCTGATTTCAAATCAAAACGCCAATTTTGATGAAGCCCTTATAAAAGGCATCACTCGCGCGCATAAATGGCAGGAAATGATTGATAGCGGCAAAGCCAGATCAATCCGGGATGTTGCTGAGCGCGAAGGGGTGCCAAGCGGTTATGCCTGTAAAATCATTCGCCTGACCGAACTTGCTCCCGACATTACCACCGCGATTATCAATGGCCGCCAGCCACAATCGCTGCAACTCGCCAGCATGATGGATGATTTCCCGATCCTATGGGCAGACCAACGTCAGCATTTTGGGTTTTAACTTCTATTATCCCTGTATAACTATTATGGAATCGCAGCGGTTTCATTGAAGACAAAGCCCAATTGAAATATAATTATGGCGATTCGTGAACAGTCGTAATTATTTAGGAGATGGTTTTGACAAATAAGCCTGTCCCATTCCGAGTTTTATGTTTGGACGGCGGTGGCATGCGCGGCCTCTATAGTGCGGCGCTTTTGGATACGCTCATCAAACGCGTAAGAGGCACTACAGATAGTATAGATGCTGGAAAAGCTTTCGATCTGATTGTAGGAACGAGCACTGGCGGAATTTTAGCTTTGGGTTTAGCTTATGGTCTACCCTTGCAAGATATAATTGACTTGTATGTAAAAAAAGGGAGCGGTATATTTCCAAACCCTATGCCAAAATATATCAGTGGATGGCTAAGCTGGCTGCCGAAGAGACAGGGAGCTGCCAATACAGGGCAAGCAGCGCTACGCAGAGCTTTGGACGAGCAATTTCAAGAAACGACAATCAAACAGCTCTACGATAAACGTGGCATAGCTGTTTGTGTGCCAGCGGTTCGCATGGCGACAAGAAAAGCGTGGGTTTTCAAAACGCCTCATATACCGGCACGAGCGAACCACCAAGCCAAAAATAGAGATGATAATTACAAACTCACAGATGTGTGCTTAGCCACATCAGCAGCTCCTATATTGCTGCCTCTTGCTGCTGTAGATAATCCAGATGACGAAACACGGTATGATGTTTTTGCAGATGGCGGCTTATGGGCGAATAACCCCACACTTATTGGTTTGATCGAGGCATTGGAAATCACAGAGTCACAGCGCGATATTCAAATAATTTCAATCAGCACCGCTTCACCACCAACAGGTATGGTAATCGATAGAGATGACATAAACCCTGGCCTTCTTGCTTTGAAAGCGGGAGTTGTTCCCTTAGAGACCTCTCTGGATGCGCAAGCTTCTGGCACGCAATTCATGGCAAAATTTTTATGTCCTCATCTGAAAGCTAATGTTGAGATTATTAGGCTAGCGTACGATGCACCATCCAACGAACAAGCTCTGTGCGTTGCCCTAGATAGAGCAGATAAAAGAGCCTTAACCGCACTTACAGATATGGCTAAATCAGATGCTGAGAATAACATTCTGGGGGTGGATTCTAAGCACTCAGAGGCAGAAAAAAGATTATTGAGAGAGATTATTAACAGCATGCCTGTAATGGAAAATGCATTACAGGAAGCAGCATGATTAACATACCACCTTGGTTAGCTGGAGTGGCAATAGGCACTTTCATTGCGTGGTTATTTGATGAGGAGAAAGAAATGTTGGATTGCTCTAAAGAAATTACAAATTTTTATAATAGCGAAGTTGCCTTACCTGAGGCGATGAAATCAGAAATGCGCGCTAGACGGAACACAAACCGAGAACGTCTGAAAAGTGGTCTTGGCGAAGATGATCCGACACCAATAGGTATGTGGTCACAAGGATCGTATGCAATGCACACAATGATCCAAGCCGAAGATAACAATTTTGATATTGATGACGGAGTATATTTCAAAAAGGAAGATTTAGCCGATGCGTACGGCATCGAAAAAAGCCCGTATGATGCAAAAAAAAAAATGGTTAGAGATGCGGTAAATCATCATGGGCTTAAAGAAGAGCCTGAAATCAAGGATAACTGCGTGCGAGTAAAATACGAGAAAGGCTATCATGTTGATATACCCGTATACCGTACAGTCAACTTTGGAAAAGATAACGAATATTACGAGCTGGCTTCAGCGAACGGGTGGAGAAAATCCGATCCACGCGCAGTAACGCAATGGTTCAATGATACCGTCAGTGAGCTAAGCCCAGACAGCACCAATGGTCAGCAAATGCGGCGGATTGTTCGGCTCTTAAAAGACATGGTAAAAACAAACACTGGTGCTCACGAAAAAGATGCCGAGCGGATTTTTGATTTCAAAACTCGTCGCAGAAGAATATGAAGCGCATGAAGGCCGTGATGATGAATCTCTTTATTACACGATGAAAAATATACGCGACAGGCTGAATGATAGCCTGGAAGTCGAACACCCCGTTGTGGATGAAATGTTAACGGCAGGAGCTTACGATCCTGCTGCAACTTCCTTCAAGACACAGCTCAATACAGCTCTTGATAAATTGGATATTATTTTCGGCACCGAAGATGCCAGCGAAGCGTTAGAAGCATGGGGTGATGTATTTCAAGAACAAGGGTTCTTTTCCGATCAAGCCGCCTCCCGCGCACAAAAACATGAGGCTGATGATATACACGCTAATGACGACTCTCCATCCGGCCCCAGCATATGGGTTAAATCTGATGAAGAAGTTTCAGCCGTAGATAAAAGGGGTGGTGGAAGAAATGCCTGATGATGAAGTGAGGAATAACTTCCTCTATGAAAAGCATCAGCAAGGCATTGAAAGACTTGAGCGCTATCTTACTGAGAAATGCTCAAAAAAACCGATCCGATTAAATGAGAGGCAGCTTAAAAAATATAAAACGCGCGGAGCCACGGCAGGATGGGCAATTCAGCCCCCTGACATTGCTCAGCGTATTATTATTTTTTTAGATAGCAGATATCCGTTTTCCATACCCAAAACGGCAGTAGATCCAGCGCCAGCACCTCTCACATACCCGCATATTGAAAAAGACGGATATCTATGCATAGCCGAAGTGGCCGTTCCCAAAGACGAGGAAGTGTTGGAGGCTGTAGCCCAAGAAATCATTGCGGAATCTGTCGAGTTAATAAAAAAATGCATATCTGGTGAAAATCAAAAAGACTTCCAAGATGAAATTATTTCGTACTGGGATCGAGCCAAAAGCGAAAACACGCCTAAATGTTACTCCTTGTTAGATCTAGATAAAGATAAGACCGCAAGAAAAGTGACAGTGTGGAGAGGGGTTGAAGGTAAGACCATTAATTTTATCGCTGACACAGCGGATCAGGGAGAGCAATGGCTCAATCAGAAGCTGGGGAGCAAGCACAAAAAACAGGGCCATGCAGATGCGCTATTTGCGTGGTCAGATAAAATCTTAACACCACAGGAATATCCTCAGAACAATCAGGAAGTATGTGCTCTTTTGCGTAGCCATTGCTGCAGTGAAGCCTTGGGTATCTATCAAGAACTGGCAGGAAAAACACCTGAAAAAATTGATGTGATAATCGGGTTTGAAACGGATGCTGGAAAGGCGCTGGTTGGTATTGTTCTTGACAGACCGAGAGCTTCGTCATCATATCGAATGACATCTCGTCAGGAGCTAACAAAAGGTTTTAGAGCTGGAAAAGTTAACCCTGTTGTTGCTGGCAACCGTTATGCAAGCGCAAATGCCATATCACAGCGCCTGAATATCCAGCGCGTAGATCCCTCATGGACGCTATCCAGAGACTCTGATAAGCGTATTAAATCGCTAAAAGAAAAAACAGTGACTATGGTCGGCTGTGGTTCCATCGGGTCAGAAATCGCGCGTATGTTAGCACAAAATGGGATCTGCACGTTCAACTTCATAGATCCAGACACAATGGATTGGGAAAACATTGGACGGCATGCCCTAGGCGCAGATTCTATTGATATTAAGGGTGCAGAGGAAAAGACAAGCATACTCGCGGAAACGCTAAAATCACAATTTCCGCATATTAAAATCCGCTCTATACATCCTGAAAAATGGGAAAATGCTTTAAGCGCAGATCCCCAAGCATTTCATGGAAGCGATCTTATCATTATGGCCACTGGAGATTGGCCAGCAGAAAACGCCATGAACAAATACATGCTCGCACAAAAGGATTTTCCACCTATCTTATATGGGTGGGCAGAGGCCTACGCCGCAGCAGGACATTCTTTCGCCGTGTTGAAAAACGGAGGCTGCTTTAACTGTGCCTTTGACGACACCGCCTTCAAATTCAAGCTCACTCATTTTGAGAATGAGCAGCAGCCTTTGCCAACATGTGGTGGAGTGTTTCAACCATTCAGAAGCATAGAGCTGGCTCCGATCAATTCGATAATTGCGGCGCATGCCATTGATATTTTAACAGACAGGTTGAAGAAATCCGAAATCAGATCATGGGTAGGAGCACAAGATGTTCTTGCTGACAATAAAGGTAAATGGACAGAGATTTCCAGCCAAAAAATGAAGGCGCGAGGCGCATCATCGGGGCAGTTTCTTATGCAGTTAGATCTTGATAAAATTCCAACATGCAAAGCCTGTGGGCATAAGGAAACAGCATGCAATTTACAAACAACGCAGACATCACAATTACTTTCGAAAACGAAGTCTTAGAACTTTTTGAAAAACACAAGCAATTATCAGAAAAGAGTCTGGAAGCTGGTGGACAGCTTTTTGCGCGTTTTAATAAAAAGGAGGTTATCATATCAAAAGCTACAGGCCTACGAGATGGTGATAAGAGAGGACGTTTTCTTTTTTGGCCAAACCGTAAAAAGGAGCAAAATGAAATAAAAGAGCTTTTTGGAGAAGGTTATCATTACGTTGGTGATTGGCACACACATCCAGAAATCATCCCAACACCATCAAAAACTGATCTCAAAAATATTGCAGAGTGCTACACCCAATCTAAACATGACCTGAAATACTTCATTATGGTTATAATTGGCACGGATGGTTTTCCAAATGGCATGCATGTATCTGCACATAATTCAGATCAAACAATTAAGCTAAATTTTCTGCCTGTTCATGAAGTCAATGTCTCTCAGTTTCTTTAAAATCAGTGTTGGTACCCATACTGAACAAGAACCCGGAATTTGCATCCAGCTCAAAACCCATGGCCAGTAAGGCTTTTAACCGCTCTGTTTCTTGGGGCAAAGGTAGCGGTGTTTTGAGATAAATGGGCATTTTGAGACTATTTCGCCAAAAATATCGGCTATAAATACGCCCAAAGGTGAGCAGTCACACCTACCAAAACCCCAAGAATTAAGGGCTTCACGGCGTTAATCTAAAAGTCTGGAAAAGGTTCGAAAGTATGAAAATGGCTGGGGTACCTGGATTCGAACCAGGGAATGCCGGTACCAAAAACCGGTGCCTTACCGCTTGGCTATACCCCAACAGGAAAAAGTCTGGCGGCAAGCTAGCGCAAATACAGGGGGGTATGCAAGCCCTTTTATATTATAGTCGTTCAATATGTCAGGTGAATGGTCTGTGGATAGAAAGCGCAGGTTTTTCTTGGCAGTATTTTCCAAAACCCTCTATACTCGGCTATCCAATAAACATAACGATAGGGTAGTCGTATCATGGGGTTTAAACGCACGTCCGAAGGGCGGGTTTTCTTTCAATCCGGCGGGGAGCAGGACAATAACAGCCATAAAGCGGGGCGCTCGCACGGCATGGAGCCTGCCGTGCGCCAAGGGGCGGCCTTTAATCCGCCTCCCATTTCTCAGCCGAATCAGATGCAAATCCAGATTCTGGGGCTTCTTAAATCCCTGAACGAACGGCTGCGCGCCACGCAGGCGGATCGTGATTACTTACGGTCCGAGCTGGAGACATATAAAGGTCTGGTACATGATCTGAAGCGCCGTTCTGACACGCTGGAAAACAAGGTGGCTGCCAAGGGCGGGGCGTCCGACTCCGTTAAGGCTGAAAAATTGGCCGCAGAAACCATGAAGGAACTGGCGGAAACCCGTAAAACCCTGGCGGAACTGGAAGAGCGAGCCGAAAAAACCGAGAGTGATCTCAAGCGCCAGGTGGCTCAAATCCGCCAGAATGAAAATACAATCCGCCAAAAACAGGCGGAGCTTGAGCAATTACAGCAAGCGCATCAGGCGGAAATTTCCCGCCGGATCGAAGACCGCAGCCGTGAGCTTTCTGTAACCAACGGCAAGCAATGGGAACAGTTGATGGCGCGTATTGAAAAGCGCGAAGAGGCTATTTCTCTGCGAATCGCTAACGCCGAAGACCGTGCTAAAACGGTGGGTGAAAAAGCAGAAGAGGCGCTTACCAACGCATCCAAGCTGGACCGCAAGGTTGAAAAAGCGCTTCAGGATCGCGTGCGCTTGATCCGTAAGCTGGAGCGTATCGAGGAAACGGTTATCCAGACGCATGATGCGCTGAATGCGCGCGCGATGGTGCTGTTGACCGACCAGAATACGGCAACGCAAAGCCCATTCCCTTACAAAACGGCTTTGGGCGATGAACTTGCCGTGCGTGGATATGCTCCCGGTGACGAGCTGGATGAAGAGACCGTATCGCCTGCCGTTGAAAAAGCGCAACCTGCAGCAGCGGGGAACGCTATCTGGTGGCGCAAACCCATGCGTTTAAATGCCCCGGCCATGACGGGAATTGTTGTGGTGGCATTGCTGGCGGGGTGGGTAATTTCTCAGGCTCAGCGTCCTCAAATCGAAGATTATGAGCTGACAGCTCTGCCCCCGCCGGAGAGGATTGTCGAGCCGGTGGATCAGGCGGAAGCATTCCTGGAGCCGGAAGCCGGAACCGATTCTATGATTGAGCTGTCGGAACCGTTGCCGGAAGCCGTGGAAACGGCATCCGCTGACATTGATCCCGGTTTTGAAGAAACGATGAATAACTTCATTGAAAATGGCGTGAGCAATTTGCCGGAAGATGTTGCTGCCAAGGATGATCTGGGCACACAAGAATTGACCGAGCAGGATAAAATCGTGGCGCTTTTGGAAGATAACCCGGATGCCGTGGCGGCGCGTTTGAATGAGATCGAGCCGCAGGCAGCACCTTCGGCGGTGGAGAAAGTTGCGGAAGCGCCGGTTGAGGCGAGCGTTGCTCCTCCTGTTCCTGCGGTTCAGACGGAACCTGCGCCCGCTCAAGTGCAATCGCTTTCAGTGTCTGAAATTACAAAACGCGTGAAGCCGGATGATTCTTTGCCATCCGTTGTCAAAGAAATCGAAGCCAAGGCGTTTGAAGGTTCGCCCGAGGCCCAGCATGACCTGGCTGCCATATACACAGCCGGGCATGGCGGCGTGAAGCAGGATTATAAGCGCGCGGCGACATGGTTTGAAATCGCGGCGGAAGGCGGTATTGCCAATGCGGCCTATAATCTGGGCGTGCTCTATCATCAGGGGATTGGCGTAAAGCAGGATCTAAAAACGGCGCTGTCTTGGTATCAGAAAGCGGCAGATCAAGGTCATCCCGAAGCGCAGTATAATCTGGGTATTGCCCATATTGAAGGTGTGGGCATGCCTTATGATGCTGCCAAGGCTGCGCGTTATTTTGAAAATGCTGCGCGCGAAGGCGTAATGGAAGCCGCTTATAATCTGGGCCTTATATACGAAAACGGGCTGCTCGGTGAAGCGCGTCCCGATGAAGCCTTGATGTGGTATAAAACAGCCGCTGATGAAGGTAGCCCTGAAGCCAAGGCGGCTCTGGAGCATCTGGCGAAAAGCCTTGATATTCGTCTGGAGGATGTCAACAAGCTGGTGGACGGTATGAAAACCTTGAAATCGGAGGACGCAAAAGCGCCGATTTCCTTGGCTCCTTCATCGAAAGAAGCGCCGCGCGCGGAAAAGAAAGCATCCGTGCAGGAAGAAAGTTTCGACCCTGTGCCGCTTGACCCCGGTCCCAGCCCGGAACGTACACTGGTTGCCAGCGTTCAAGAGCAGTTAATGAGCTTTGGGCTATACCCCGGCCCGGCGGATGGCCTGAATGGCCCCATTACCGAGGATGCCGTGCGCTCTTACCAGACGGCTTACGGGCTGGATGCGAACGGGCAGGTATCTGACGCGCTTTTGAAGCATATGATGACCCAGTCCGTAAAAGCCATGACGGAAGGTCTGGCCGGGGCAGGGAATCCTTGATCTGATTAATACCCAATTATCTTAAATAAAAAAGGGGCTCTGCGGCCCCTTTTTTTGATGCGGCATGCAACCTGATTATATTATTCAGGGGCAGGTATTTCCGGTATCGGCATATCCGGGACCTTAGGGGCTGGCGCTTCTTCCTTTTTTCCTTCAGCTGCTTTTTTCTGTAGCTCCAGCAAAGTATTATAATCACCGAGCTTGACGGTTACGCTGTGTTCGGCGCCATTTCGCCAGTAAACCACGTTCAGGTCAGACCCCGCCGCGCAATCAATGATCAGGCGGCTTAGTTGCTGGGGGCTTGTGATTTTCTGACCATTCGCGCTCAACACGATGTCACCTTGCTTGAGGCCGGCGGTGTGTGCGGGGCCGGGGTTGACAACCTCTTTGACTACAATTCCGTCATGATGGTCCAGACCCGCTTTTCCCCCCCATTTCCGCTGTCAGGTCAGCCATAGCAATCCCCAGCCAACCGTGTTTTATATCGCCATGGGCTATGATGGTTTCAGCAATTTTCAGGACACGGTTCGAGGGAACAGAAAATCCAATACCGACAGACCCACCATTGGGTGAGTATATAGCTGTGTTAACCCCCACGACTTCGCCAAAACTGTTAAAGAGGGCACCGCCGGAATTGCCTTTGTTAATAGCGGCGTCTGTCTGGATGATGTCCCCGTACGGTCCGCTGACATTGCGGTTCAGGGAAGATACAACACCGGCTGTGGTTGTGTCTATCAGGCCGAACGGGTTGCCGATTGCCACGACCCAGTCACCCACACGCAGTTTATCGCTGTTACCCAGCGGATTTCCGGCAAGCGGTACGGAGCATCCACTTTTAACACGGCGATATCAGCAACAGCATCACGCCCCACAATTTTGGCATTGAGTGTTTTGCCGTTTGTTAGTCTGATGCTCACTGCGACCTGATCGTTATCAACAGCGCCTTCGATTACGTGGTTATTGGTTACAACATATCCATCCTTGCCATTGATTATAAAACCGGAGCCTGAGCTGCGCCGGGGGTGGTTTTCCCATCTTTATCCGGCAGAATTGAACCCTTTAGGCTGACAAAAACTGTGCCGGGGCGGGCTCTCTCCGCGATGTCGGCGAAGCTGTGGGGAACTTGCGGGGCTGCGGTATCGTTGAAGTCTTTAATGGCGACATGCAGCGCTGTGGCGCTTGCTACAGCCAGAGCGGCGAAGCTGGAATAATTGGATAGTTTACCCATGTGAAATATTCTCCCTTTTTAATTTCTTATTATTATACGAAAAAAACCCTAGGCCTGTTTTTTCAAGAAAGCAAGAAATATAGGAATTAAATATTCAAGGGCGGCTCAGACGGCGTCTTTCATTGCCATCAGTTCCAGCCAGCGGTTTTCGGCTGTATCCAGATGGCGGTTGATGCGGTCCAGTTCCTTGACTGCGGTTTGGAAGCCATCGGCATCTTTCTTGTAAAAATCGGCATCGGCCAGCTTGGTATTCAGCTCATCGCGCGTTTTTTCCAGATCGGCGATTTTGGCGGGCAGGTGTTCCAGCTCGTATTCCAGCTTATAGGAAAGTTTCTGCGGGGCGGGTTTTGGCTTTTCGGTTTGCTGTTTTAGCGGTTCCGGCGTGGATGTTTTTTCTGCTGCGGCCTGAGGCTTTTGTTTAGGGGCAGGTTTTCCGGCCTTGAATGCCAGATAATCGCTATAGCCACCGATATGGCTTTCGACAATGCCATCCCCTTCGAACGCCAGGATCTGCGTGACGGTCTGGTCGAGGAAATCCCGGTCGTGGGAAACCACGATCAGTGTGCCGGTATAGCGGGATAGCATTTCCTCCAGCATGTCCAGCGTATCCATGTCGAGATCATTGGTGGGTTCGTCCAATATCAAACAGCTTTTGGGCTCGGCCAGAATTTTGGCCAGCATCAGGCGGTTTTTCTGCCCGCCGGATAAGTTCCCCACGACCATGTGGGCATCCGCCGGATCGAACAAGAAGTCTTTCAGGTAACCGCAGACATGGCGCTGTTTGCCCATGACCGAGATATAATCCCCCCCTTCCGGGGCCAGCGTTTTCCAAAGGCTCCAGTCATCGCGCAGGTCGCTGCGTTTTTGATCGAAGTAGGAAAACTCCAATTCCTTGCGGCGTTTGACATTTCCTTGATCAGGCTCCAGCTCGCCGATCAGCAGTTTCAGGAACGTACTTTTGCCGGAACCGTTTTTGCCCAAGATACCAATGCGGTCGCCACGGCGAATGCGGTGGCTGTATTTCTCAAGGATGGTTGTCGTCCGGCCTTCGTCATGGAATGACTTATAGACATTATGAAATTCGGCGACGATCTTGGATGTGGTATCGATATCTTTGGAGTCTGCCAGCGAAACCTTGGCGGTGGCGCGGCGATAGGCGCTGACATCGGCTTTCAGTTGTTCGCGCATGACCTTCATTTTTTCAAGCCGTGCCTGATTGCGTTTGCGGCGTGCCTTTACGCCGCGGCTGGCCCATTCGACTTCTTGTGTTACCAGTTTTTTGCGGTTCTTTAATTCCCGCTCCTCTTGTTCCAGCAGCATTTCCGACCATTCCTCAAAGGTTGCAAAGCCTTGGGGGGAAACTTTCAAGCGCCCGCGATCCAGCCAGAACACCTTATTTGTAATGTTGGAAAGGAATGTCTTGTCGTGAGAGATGCAGACAAATGCGCCGCTGTAGTTTTTCAGCATGGTTTCCAGCCATTCAATCGCTTCCAGATCAAGATGGTTGGTGGGTTCATCCAGCAACAGCAGATCCGGCTCCACCACCAGCGCCTGCGCCAGTCCCACCCGGCGTAACTGCCCACCGGAGAGCTTCTCCATCTTGGCGGCAGGGTCAATTTCCAGCGCTTCGGTAATGATATCAACCTTATATTCATGGAGGAGCGCTTCTTCCGGCCCGTAAATATCATTCAGCTTGCCCGTGATGAAAGAGGCAATGGTCTTGCCGGGGATGGGTTTTATATCTTGCTCCAGATAGCCAATGGTCAGGCCGGGCGATACCCAGCGTTCGCCGTCATCCAGATCTTTGGTGCCGGTGATAATTTGCATCAGGGTTGATTTCCCGGCACCGTTCTTGCCCACCAGCGAGATACGGGAACCGCTATGGATGTTAAACGATAGCCCCTCAAAGACCGGAATTTCGGAGTACCGGACAAGGGCGTCTTTAACATTCAGGAGTAGTGGGGCATTCATAGCCCCTTTGTTAGCGGGAGTTATCCGCTTATGCAATCCTGATATTTAAATCAGGGCTGCGTCCAGAACCTGTAGGGCCCGAAGGGCTGTTTTATCATCGGGTATGGATCTGATACGTTTCAGTAGTATATCGCGCGGTGCCATCACGGGATAAGGTTCCAGATCAATATTTTCAAACAGGGTTTCAAACGGGATTTTGAAGATTGTGTGCAGCATATACAGTTGTAGGGCGGGAAGGCGGTTTTTTCCGGTTTCGTATTTTTGTATTTGCTGGAAGCTGACCCCCAGAATTTCCCCGAATTCCGTCTGTGATAATCCAATGGTGGACCGCAATTTTCTAAGGTTTTTACCGAGATTGCGATAGGGTTGGTCTTCGTTGCGGCGTTTCATTTTCTGACATCCTCAGGTTGAATTATTATTTCTAAAATAGAAAATATCAAGATAAAATTTCCAAAATAGAAATTTTATACATCCAGAAGTCGTGAGATAGTTGTATATATGGACGCAGAATGGCTTCAGGCACAGTTCAGGTTGTACCCGGGCAAGAGCAAGGCTGATCTTGCACGTGCGTTGGGTTTGGAACCACCTGCAGTCAGCAAGATTTTGGGAGGTGGCCGGCAAATCAAGGCGCAGGAATATCTTTTAATGCGCCGTTTCTTTGGCTTGCCTGTCGATGGCGAGCGGAGTCTTCCGCTGCATAAATCCGGTCATAACACAGATCTTACGGAGCTCAATGACCGTGTATTTGAAGGGGACTTCGAACAGGGGCTTCATACAAAGGGTAATGTTTCCCGCATGCCGCCCGGTAATCTTTCCGAACAGCTTCGTGTTTTCCGGGTGGAAGAAGACCTGATGGAGCCAGAATACGATAAAGGCGAACATGTATTGGTAGATACGACCCAGAAAAGCTTTGAAGACGCAGGCGTGTTTGTTGTCTGTGACGGGTTTGGATATATGATTCGCGATTGTTCTTACATCACTGATGATGGCGACCGGGATACAAAAATCCGTATCGCCGCCCGTAAGAAAAATTTCCAGCCGCAAATCCTCAAGCCCGATGAATTTTTAGTCATCGGGCGTGTGGTGGGTAAGGTTGTATGGGTTTAGATAATCAGATCTCAGGTGAACGGTCTGTTTTTACCCGGCTTTCCAGTTCTGTAATGCGTTTCTGAAGATCAGCAATCTGCGCATCTTTATCAGGGACCGTATATATTTGAGTTCTCAGGTCGCGTGTATAATGGGCTGCAATGTTAAACAGGCCGGCGCCGACTACAGCAGGCAGAAGCACAAAGGGCGCAGCAAGCCCTTCAAGTCCGCGTGCGGTTTCCAATATATAGGCGGCAGCAGCAAACCCGCCACCCCCCACAGCTGCAGCGCAACCCGAAAAGAGTTTAGACAAACCTCCGCGCCCGTTTTTGCACATATTTATAAAACCCGTGATTGTTAAACCAGCTGCGGCAAGGGCTGGTGCCGGGGAGAATACGGTGGTAATGGTTAGTTCTCTTAATACATCGGCGTTGGTGGCAATGCTCGCCATAATGGCGCTGGCGGCAGCGACAGAAGCGGCAGAAAAATAAGGTCTATTCGTTCCGGATGATGATGTATTCGTATTTTGTGTTGTCATGGTTTTGCTGTTCAAATCTATATGGAGTTACATAATAAGGATGCTTATTATGGTAATTTTTAAGGGGTGTCAATAGGAAGAATATTTATTGGCTGTATTCTTCGTGCCATTCAAACCCGGCGGCGATAAATTCCAGATTGCAAAAATCAAGACTGTCAGCAGTGTAGGATAGAGGGGTTCCTTGCAAATCTGTGATGATGCCACCGGCGCCGCTTAACACGGCGTGGCCGGCGGCGGTATCCCACTGGCAGGTTTGTCCGAATTGCGGGTATAGGTCAGCCTTTCCATTCGCAATCATGCAGAGCTTGATGGAGCTGCCGCGCCTTGTGGTTTTGGCAACCTTGAAGCTTTCTAGAAATTTATCCATTTCTCCACTGTTCTTTTTGCGCCGCCCTGTGACAACGTGCAGACCTTCCTTCGGTGGTTTGCGGGTACGAAGTTCTTTTTCTTTGCCTGTTTCTTCTAGCCAGCGGGTGGCGTGTTTTTCATCCGGCGTGTTAAGCCCGGCATATAATTCGCCCAGTGCCGGGGCATATACGATGCCTATCAAGGGGATACCCCCCGAAACAAGGGCGATATTAACGGTAAAATCCGGGCTGCCCGCAATAAATTCTTTCGTGCCGTCAATAGGGTCCACCAGCCAGTAAAATTCCGTTTCTTTCAAGGATGGCAGTTTCCCGAGTGCTATGCCTTCTTCTCCCACCACGGGGACATCGGGCAAAAGCTTTAGCAGGGCTTCTTCGATAAAGGCTTCGGTTTCGTGGTCGGCTTTCGTGACGGGGGAGCCATCAGCTTTATGCGTGGGATCACCATAGCCCATTTCATCGAAATGGGTGAGCGCGATATCCCCGGCCTCCAGAGTAATGCGGCGCGCGATATTGAGGAGAGCTTTAGGATTCTCCAGCAGTTTGGAAGACATCAGCCCTTCGCAACTTCCTTTAAATGGGCCGTGCCGGAACCAGGTGTAATTTCGGGACGACCAATCGAGATATAATGGAAGCCGCGTTTTTCCATGTCCGGCACTTTGTAGATGTTGCGGAAGTCCACCAGACGCTTGTGTTTCATAAGTTGCTCAATTTTATCAAGGTTAAGTGCGCGGAATTCATTCCATTCCGTCACGATCACCAGAACATCAGCGTCTTTGGCAACATCGTAGGAATTTTCACACCATTCCACATCGTCCAGATGCTTGGCAGCCTCTTCCATGGCGGCGGGGTCAAACGCCGCCACATGGGCGCCATGTTCCTGAAGCAGGGGAATAATCACAAGGCTGGGCGATTCACGCACGTCATCCGTATTGGGTTTGAATGAAACCCCCAGAATGCCAACGCGCAGGCCTTTTACAGAGCCGCCGCAGGCTTGAATGATGCGCTCCGCCATCGACTTCTGGCGCTCGGCATTGACCCAGACAACAGTTTCCACGATATTCTGCGGCGCGCCGTATTTTTGACCGATTTGTGTCAGGGCCAGCGTATCTTTCGGGAAGCAGGAGCCACCATAACCGGGGCCTGCATGCAGGAATTTAGAGCCGATCCGGCCATCCAGACCGATGCCGCGCGCCACTTCCTGAACGTTTGCTCCGGCCTGTTCGCACAAATTGGCGATTTCATTGATAAAGGTAATCTTGGTTGCCAGAAAGGCGTTGGAGGCATATTTAATGATCTCCGCCGTTTCCGGGGTGGTGATGATCATCGGCGTTTCATTAATGTAGAGCGGGCGGTAAAGTGCCCGTATAACTTCCGTAGCGCGTTCGCTTTCGCTGCCCACGACAACCCGGTCGGGGCGCATGAAGTCGTTAATAGCAGCTCCTTCGCGCAGGAATTCGGGGTTGGAACAGACATCAAAATCGGCGTTCGGATTGGTTTCCCGGATGATTTGTGCCACTTCCTTGGCGGTGCCTACAGGTACCGTGGATTTGTTGACGATAACGGTATAGCCCTCCAGCACGGCGGCAATCTCTCGGGCCGCCTGATGCACATATTTCATATCGGCGTTGCCGTCAGCCGGGTTTGTGGGGGTGCCGACAGCGATAAATACAGCGTCCGATCCCTGCACGGCTTCCTTCAGGTCAGTGGTAAAGGATAAACGTCCGGCTTTGGTTTGTTTTTCCACCAGTGAGTCAAGGCCGGGCTCGTATATCGGGATTTCACCTTGTTTCAGGCGTTCTATTTTTGAAGCGTCTTTATCAACACACACAACATCAATGCCGAACTCAGCAAAACATGTTCCTGATACAAGGCCTACATAACCTGTTCCCACCACTCCGATCCGCATTTATTTCTCCTTGAAAATCCAGTGTAAGCGCAGTCTATAGGACTTATATTGTGCTGAAAAGGCCGTTTTTACAAAGATTTGTAAAAATTCTTTTAGACTTTTTTTATGGTTTTCAGGCATTCTTTAGCATGCTTTGGCGTCAGGGGTTCGCTCAGGTCTTGCAAAAAAGAGCCTGATTTGCTTTGATACGCCGGAGATTCACTAGAATTTGAAAGGTTAAACAGGATTTATTATGGCAGCAAAAGACACGAAAGCAAAAGCAGCACCAAAGACAGCAGGGACGCCTGCGGCCAATCTGCCTCTCTTCTATAAAAAGCCGACTCCTCTGGATGGTAAGGCTCATGCTAATCTGGGGCTGAAAAAGAATTTCGGCTTTGGCTTTACCAAGGGCATTAATGCGGTGCCTGTGAACCTGATTGAGATGCCGCAAATTTGCCATTTCTACCCGATTGCATTTTCACCGGATGGTCATGCGACGCCTGTGGCTATTCTGGGCCTGCGTGACGGTGAAAACCTGTTCCTGAAAGGGGATAACACCTGGGAGGAGAACACATATATTCCGGCTTACATTCGCCGTTACCCGTTCATTTTCTCGGAAATGCCAGGTGGTGAAAATCTTAGTCTGTGTGTGGATATGGATGATGCTGTTACTGAAAAGAACGGTGATCAGCCTTTCTTTGATAAAGAAGGCAAGCCGAGCCTGCTGTCACAGAATGCTCTGGAGTTCTGTAAGTCATACCACGCAGCGGCTCAGCAAACTCTGGAATTCAGTAAGGCACTTGCTGCCAGCGGTCTTCTGGTCGAGCGTGAAGCACAGATCAATGTAGCAGGCAACCGCCGAATCAACTTCTCCGGCTTTAACATTATTGACGAGAAAAAGCTGGCGGAGCTGAGCGACAAGGACTTCCTTGAATGGCGCAAGAAAGGCTGGCTGCCGTTCTTGTACGCGCACTTGTTCTCCGGCGCGCAGTGGCAGCGTCTGACAGCGCTTCTGAATGAGCGCCTTGTAAAAGAAGCTGCGTAGCAGCCTGGTTCTCACCCCTTTGTGGATAGATATGGAATGGGCTTGCACTTCGTTGCAGGCCCATGCTATTTGATGCATATCCATTGACATTCGGGAGGATTCTTTCATGGCAAAAGTCGGGCCTTTACGCGCTGCGGAACTGACGGGTAAATCAAAATCGACCGTTCAGCGGGCGATGACCAGCGGCAAGCTGTCTTACGAGGTCGACAATGCCGGTCGCCGGGTAATTGATGTGTCCGAGCTGGAGCGGGTTTTTGGTCTCGGCAAAACAGCCAGTGCGCCGGCCGCCGCCGCTGAGCAGGAGCTGGAAAAGGCCTCTCAGATGATTGAGATGGAGCGCATGAAAATGCGTATCAAGATGCTGGAAGAGCAGCTTTATTCCGCCAATCAGACGATCGATGATTTAAAAAGCCAGCGCGACAAATGGCAGAAGCAGGCCGATCAGGTGCTGCTGACCAGCCAGTATTCCCAGAAACAGGCCGAAGAACTGCGCGAGGAAATGAAAGCCCGTGAACGCCGCGCTTTGGAAGCACGGGAAGAGCGCCGTAAGCAAATGCTGGCTGAGCGTATGCGCCGTTTGAAAGGCGACAATCAGAACGCCACGGAAGAAACTGCCAAAAAAGCAGCGGCTGCCGGGGGCGCGTCTGCCGAAACGCCGTTTAATTTTCAAGGTCTCTGGAAACGCGTAAAAGGCCAATAGATAGAAGAGCAAGCCTGTCCGATGTGCCGCGAACCTGTTATACTGGGACTTATGCGGTTTATCACGATAGTCTTGTTGTTTATCCTGCTTGTGCCGGGTATGGCGTTGGCGCAGGAAGAGACCGAGTCTATCGACCTTCTGGAACAGCTTGAGAGCGAGTCGGCCAAGCCCCGTCCATCCGTTCCCTCACTTCCCCCCCCGTTTGAAAGACCCGTTGGAGAGGGACAAAAAACCGCTTCCGTATAAAAGCTATGATGAGATCCCCGAAGAGGTGATTGAAGAAGCGGAACAGATTGAGCAACGCTGCACCGACAGCTCTACCATGTCGGTCTATTACGACTGCGAATGCTGGGCGATGCGGTTTCTGGAACAGCGTCTGATAAGGGGGCCGGAAGTTTCACAGAATTCGGTTATGATGGATATAGGGACGGAGTGCCCCAATACCCCCGCCATTGCAGGTTATGCCTATAACACCTGTATTCATCAGGGGATCAGCACGTTCCCATCGGGGCAGGACCCGGAAGAATATTGTGAGTGTGTCGGGAATTCCTACGCCAAACTTTATGAGCGTTCGGGGCAGACGCTTACGTCTTCGTTGATAGTCAAAATGAAAACGATCTCGGCTTTAAGCTGTACAAAACAGCCGCCGGGTGTGCCCGTACTAGTACCGCCCATTAAATAATCGGGGCGGGGCCGTCAATCGCAATTTTAATATGTGCCAGCGCGAGCGGCAGAATGTTGAGGCGATAGAATTCCGCGAGCCTGATTTTCTCAGCTGTAAATTCGTCTTGTGCCAATCTTTGAGCAGCCTGGGCAGCGCGCGCCATCATGGCTCCGCCCGCGGCAATGCCGAAAGCTTTCAAAAGCGGTGTGGCGGAAGCGGCTGCTTCCTCCGGTGTGGCCTTGCAGATATGCGTCACAAGATCTTTCAGGCCTTGCGCATATTCCAGTGGCAGATACGGCTCCATCTCCGTGATATATTTAAGCGCTTCTGCGCCCTGATCACGCTGCATCTTGCGAAATGCAAGGTCAGCCGCCTGAATGCCGTTGGTGCCTTCATATATAGGCAGAATGCGCGCATCGCGGTAGAACTGCGCAGCGCCTGTTTCTTCTATAAAGCCCATGCCACCATGTACCTGCACGCCGAGTGAGGCGACCTCCACAGCGTTATCGGTGCACCATGATTTCACGATGGGGGTCATAAATTCCACCTTACCCTTATCGCCAGAATCAAGCGCCAGTGCGGCTTCATAGGTGAGCATACGCCCGGCTTGCGTGAGAGCTTTCATGGTCAGCAGCATGCGTTTTACATCAGCATGTTCTTCAATCGGGGCGCGTGCGCCTGTGCTTAAGGATTTACCCTGCACGCGGTCATGCGCATATTCCAGAGCTTTCTGCGTGGCGCGCTCGGCAATGGCCACGCCCTGCAGACCTACGGAAAGGCGGGCGTTGTTCATCATGGTGAACATGTATCTAAGGCCTTCATGGGCTGTGCCGACCAGCTCACCTTTCGCGCCGTCAAAATCCATCGTGCAGGTGGGGGAACCATGAATGCCCAGCTTATGTTCCAGCCCGATGCATTCAACCGTATTGCGGCTGCCGTTCTCCAGAATTTTGGGCACGATGAAGAGGGAGATGCCTTTTACATCATCCGGCGCGCCGTCAATGCGGCCCAGCACAAGGTGGATGATGTTATCCGCCATATCGTGTTCGCCATATGTGATAAATATTTTCTGGCCTGTGATGGCATAGCTGCCGTCAGCCTGCGGCGCGGCTTTGGTGCGGATAAGGCCGAGGTCGGAACCCGCTTGCGGTTCAGTCAGGTTCATGGTGCCCGTCCATTCGCCGGAAATCAGCTTGGGCAGATAAGTGTTTTTCTGATCGTCCGAACCGTGATGATTGATGGCTTCCACCGCACCTTGGTTGAGGAGGGGGCACAGGCCAAAGCTCATATTCGCGGATTGCCACATTTCC
Source organism: Alphaproteobacteria bacterium (assembly GCA_021208265.1). Classification (GTDB taxonomy): domain Bacteria; phylum Pseudomonadota; class Alphaproteobacteria; order Micavibrionales; family Micavibrionaceae; genus JAJOJU01. Next base: position 21,213 of record JAJOJU010000019.1, read on the forward strand.
TGTACCGGGAAGGCGATGGCATAGGGTAAGCCCTGACCGCCATAATTGGGGTCAAAGGGTACGGCATTCCAGCCCGCATCGCGGTATTGGGCGTAAGCATCCTTAAAACCGGGGGATGTGGTCACAACGCCGTCTGCCAGCTTCGCACCATCCTGATCGCCTGTCTTATTAAGCGGCGCCAGCACTTCTGCCGCCAGTTTGCCGGCCTCATCGAAAATGGCTTCCATGGTGTCAGAATCGACATCCGGGCTTTGGAAGCCCAGAACATCGTTCAGAATGAATTGAATATCGCGAAGGGGGGGGCGTGTAGATTGTCATGCGAATATTCTATGAACTTGGCACGGTCATTGCAAAACAAACATTAGGAACGAAAAACCAAGGAAGACCGGAATTATGACCGTATCGCCGCAACCAATTGATAATACAACGATTTCCGCTTTTGGGGCGCAGGTGCCCAAATCGGTCGTTTTTGCCATCCATGACGCCAGCCAGAAATCAGGGGTCGATTTTTCCTACCTCGTGAAACAGGCAGGCGTGGAAAGCAGTTTTGATCCTAATGCTAAAGCGCGCGGAAGCTCTGCCACCGGGCTTTACCAGTTCATCCAAAGCACATGGCTGAATATGGTAGAACGCCATGGCGATAAATACGGCATTGATACGGATGGTATGTCGCGGAAAGAGATTCTGGCGTTACGGAAGGACCCGGAACTTTCTTCCTATATGGCGGCAGAGCTTGCCAATGAAAACCGTGAAGTGCTGGAAAACAATTGGGGCGGTGAAGTGGGCGAAACGGAGCTTTATCTGGCCCATTTCATGGGTTCCGGCGGCGCTTCATCTTTCCTGCGCGCACATGATCGTAACCCCATGATGGCGGCGGCAGATTTATTCCCGGAAGCAGCGCGCTCCAACCGGGCTGTTTTCTTTGACGGACATCGCGCGCGCAGCGTGAGCGGAAGTGTATGAATTTTTTGATCAGAAATTTGACCGTTATGATTCCGGCATGGCGCAAATTGCAGCGGCGCTGGGGTCTGACGAGCAAAAACGGCGCCCGTGCAGCTGGCTTCCGCCGAAACCTGCCAGCCGGAAGAAAACCCGATCATTCTGCCGGCAAATTCTGTTGTGTTTTCCATGCGCCAGAATTATGGCGCCTATCATCCGCAAACGCCGGAGCTGGCAGCAGCTGTGCAATCAGCCGGGGTTTCCAGCTATCAGCAGATGATGGTAAACCCGGTGGAACTTATGATGCTGTCCCAGCTTGATATGCCGCTGGGTGAAAAATCTACCAAATTCTTCTAATACTTGCAGCCCGAAAGGGCGGGCGGTATAGAAGAATGATATGCCTGAAAATTCCATCTATGTCCTGAACAAACGCGTGCAGCTGTTGCAAACGGCGGCGGGGTTTCGTACCTCCATTGACTCTGTACTTTTGGCTGCGGCTTGCGGGGCGAAAGCCGGGGATCACATTCTTGATCTTGGCTGCGGGGTGGGCAGCGCCGGGTTTTGCGTGCTGTGGCGCGTGCCGGACACGCAGTTAACAGGCGTTGAGATACAGGCGGAATCTTATGATCTAGCCGTGCAGAACGCGGCTTTGAACGACATGGTTGATCGCTGTGAGTTTGTTTTGAGTGATATTAGAGCTTACCGGGGGCGGGGGTTTCATCACGTGATTTGTAATCCGCCGTATCTGGAGGCTGGGACGCATTTGATATCGCCTTCGGAATCTCTGGCGCGGGCGCGTGGGCATGGGGATGATGAGACCACTCTGCAAGACTGGGTTGATATGGCCTATAAAGCCTTAAAACAGGATGGGTCCTTTACCATGATCCACCGGGCGGATCATGCGGATAAAATCGTGCAGGCGCTGGGCAAGCGTTTTGGCGCGGTGGAGCTTATTCCCCTTTGGCCGCGCGCCGGGGTGAAAGCGAAGCGCGTGATTATCCGCGCGATTAAGGGCCGAAAGAGCGGTGCTGCATTAAACCCCGGTTTGGTCTTGCATCAGGAAAACGGCGATTATACGGACAGAGGCCGATGCCGTTTTGCGGTCAGGCGGAAGCCTTTAGAAATGATCGGGGTCAAACACGGGGGCAGGCAGCGGCGTGTTATCAATATTACAACGTTGCAACACGATATCCCACTGCGCTTTGGCTGATGTTCTTGAATGAATCGGCGTGTGAGCTACCGAAATATCAGCCATCTTAATAAGGCCTGTTTTCCAGATATTCCCCTGATCCGTCCCCTGTGTGGCCTGAATGAAGTCAACAACGCTGGTAAGGGGAAGAGTTAGAATTGCTCCCTGATAGGTTTCAAAGCTGGCGAATTTATTCTGCAGGATACCAAAGGGGGAATTACGTTCAGTACGCAGATCACAAACTTGAGCAGGCGCTAGAAAGTTTTTTACAACAGGGATCATCATTTTTTACTCCAGTATTTACGCGATAAAGTTACTCTAGTTTTTATTTACGTAACAATCAAGCCTTCATCTTTACGCGCAAATATTCATGTACTTTATCAAGGCTGATGCGCTCCTGCGCCATTGTGTTGCGTTCCCGTACGGTGACGGTTTGATCAGCATTCGTCTGGTCATCAATCGTGAAACAGAACGGCGTGCCGATTTCGTCCTGACGGGCGTAGCGCTTGCCGATATTTTGCTTGATGTCGAGATCAACCGCGAAGTCCTCGCGCAGCTCCAGATACAGATTGGTGGCCGGGGCCGCATGTTCCTCCTTGGCGGTCAGCGGCAGGATCGCCGCTTTCTTGGGCGCCATGGCGGGGGTGAAGTTGAGGTAAACGCCAGATGGGCGGTTCGGATCAGGCGTATAAGCTTCACATAGCAGCGCCAGAACGCCGCGGCTGAGGCCCGCTGAAGGTTCAATCACATGCGGCAGGTAACGCTTGGTGTTATCCGTGGGGTCCATATATTCCAGCTTGGCTTTGGAAAATTCCTGATGCTGGGTCAGGTCGAAATTACCACGGTGGGCAATGCCCTCCAGCTCATCAAACCCATCGCCGCTGAATGGAAATTGGTATTCAAAGTCGATCGTGCGGGCGGAATAATGGGCCAGATCCGCCTTCGGCGTGTCATAGAAATGCAGGTGGTTTAAGGGTAAGCCCACGCTTTCCCAGAATTTCTTGCGCTGCTCCACCCAGAAATCAAACCACATCGGCACATCGTCTTGATGGCAGAACCATTCCAGTTCCATTTGTTCGAATTCACGCGAACGGAAGATGAAGTTACGCGGGGTAACTTCGTTACGGAATGCTTTACCAATTTGGGCGATGCCAAACGGCACACGCACGCGGCTGGAATCCAGCACGTTTTTGAAGTTGAGGAATATCCCCGCGCAGGTTTCGGGGCGTAAGTATACTTTGTTTTCCTCACCCGCCGCCGCGCCGGCGTATGAATGGAACATCATGTTGAACTGACGCGGTTCGGTCAGCGTGCCGGGTTCCTTGGCATCCGGGCCTATGATTTTGGGGAAGTCAGCCACAGGCGTTTTATCAAGCTGCCCGCGTGTGTAATCGCTTTCCGGGCGGCCGCGTGCATGTTTTTTCAGGCGCTGGGCGATTTCATCCGCGCTTGCTTCCTTATCAAAAGCCAGCCACGGGCCTTGTCCATCGTTAGGGGACAGCACGATCAGGTGATCGGCGCGGTAGCGTTTCTTGCTTTCCTTACAATCGACCATGGGGTCGTTAAAGCCGCCGACATGGCCCGAAGCTTCCCAGCATTTGGGGTTTTGGATAATGGCGCTATCAAGGCCCACGATTTCAATAGGCTGGCCATCAGGGCCGATAGGGGGGGTAACCACCATATCGCGCCACCAGCGGTCACGCAGGTTATTCTTAAGCTCCACGCCCAGCGGGCCGTAATCCCAGAAACCGTTGAGGCCGCCGTATATGTCAGACGCCGCAAAGATAAAGCCGCGGCGTTTGCACAGGGCAACAATGTCTTTCATGTCTTTGGCGGTAGGTGCAGCGTGCGTGTTTTTCTCGGCAGCCATGGCAGTTACTCTTTCTTGCGTATTTTGGGGTCTACAGGCGTTCTACCATCATTTTTTTAATCTCTGCAATGGCTTTAGCCGGGTTCAGGCCCTTGGGGCATGTGTTTGTGCAGTTCATAATGGTATGGCAACGGTAAAGCTTGAACGGATCTTCCAGCGCATCAAGGCGCTCGCCCGTGGCTTCATCGCGGCTATCGGCGATCCAGCGGTAGGCTTGAAGCAATACAGCCGGGCCCATGAAACGGTCTGAATTCCACCAGTAAGACGGGCATGATGTAGAGCAGCAAAAACAAAGGATACAACCCGCCGGGCCGTGGCCATCCGCCCCGTTCAGGATTTCCGAATCCTCTGGGCTTTGCAGGCGCTCGCGGTTTGGCGCGGCGGTATCGGTTTTCAGCCAGGGTTCGATGGAGGCATATTGCGCGTAAACATGGTTCAGGTCTGGCACCAGGTCCTTTACCACCGGCATATGCGGCAGTGGCGTGATTTTGACATCGCCCTTACAATCCTCAATCGCTTTGGTGCAGGCAAGGGTATTCGTGCCGTCAATATTCATCGCGCAGGACCCGCAAATGCCTTCGCGGCAGGAACGGCGGAAGGTCAGGGTAGGGTCAACTTCGTTTTTAATTTTGATCAGGGCGTCCAGCACCATGGGGCCGCAGGCATCAAGATCAATCTCATACGTATCAAGGCGCGGGTTATCCTCATCATCCGGGTTCCAGCGGTAAACCCTGAATGACTTCACGCGCTTGGCGTTTTGTATTGCCTTATGGACTTTGCCGTTCGGGTTGATTTTTGAATTTTGGGGAAGGGTAAATTCAGCCATGGGTTCCAATCCTGATTAACCCTGTAAACATAGCTCCTTAGGGCTGTTTTGTGAAGCCCCTTGCGCGATATGAATTAAATATGTATATCCGTTTTTATAACAAATCCTGGGGAGGGAATTCACGATGCTTAAAGGCGTAACTGTCTTGGAGGATCTCAAATGCAGGCCGCATATTGATAATCTGCCGAAAGATCACGTCACCCGTTATAAGGCTGTGCCGAAAACACGCATCGCCACAATCATGCAGAAGCAGGATAAATGGCTGATCATCGGGGATGATTATCCGGCACAGATTACGGAGCGCATGCGGCTTTTGTCTGAGCGGCCTGATTACTATCTGGATCACCTGCCGGGATCAGAGATAGCCGCCGCCGAGATCGAGTTACGCGATGCCGTGGTTGATTACATGACCAGCACATATTCCGATTATTTCTACCGTAATGGTAATTCTGTTGTCTGCCGTTTGACGGGGATATCCATCAGGTTGAATGAAGCTGACCCCCGCGTGGTTGTAGCCTTGATGGCGGCGGAAGATTTCGGGATTTTGCTGCCATCCGATAAACCCGACATCACAGGTGAAAAAAACTATCGCCTTAGCAGCGGTATCCTGATCCAGCCAAGCGGTTGGTCGCTGACCAGTAAATTTAATATAGAAGCCCCTTATGATGAGACAGCACATCAGCTCAGCCTTGATAATGCACGTCTTGGTAAAACATCATACGAAATCCATACATCCCGCGTTTCGCATTACGCCAAACATTTTGCTGACAAGGTCGAACGGTTTTATCGCAATATGAATCCGGGGGTGAATTTCTGGCGGCGCAACTGGGGGCCATACAGAACGGCGCAATTATCGCTGCACCCTGATTTGCCGCGCGCTGAAAAAGATTTGCAAACGCCGGAGGACTGGCGCAGTCACGGCGTGATACGTTCCGAACATGAAGGCTTTATGAAGCTGCCGGGCAGCAAAGCCGTGATATTTTCCATCCGCACATTTCTTTGGAAAGTTTCCGACATTGAGAAAAATAAGGAAGCTTTGGAAGCGCTGGTCACAGCTTACGATAATCTGTCACCGGAGATGTATGATTACCGCCGCGATCGGCTGGACAGCTTTGGCAGATATATCGACAGTGTGCGACACAGAATAGCGCCTGTGCCGTGGGCTGAACAGGATAGGTTGGAACAAGCTTAGGTTATAAACTATCAGGCGCGGGTGCATTTAAATCTGCCCCCATGCGCCGGTTTGGCAAGATAATTTCCAGACGTTGACCGGGGGGGCGTGATGGCTTTTAGATGCTTAAGCGCCGCAGGTTTTTCACAGTTATCACCATGCCGTTATGGCTGGTTTCGATGTCGGGCGGTTTGGCATTGGCAGGGTCTATTGTTTGCAGCCAATGCAGCCAATCGACGCGGGTGGGCGTGCGCTCCGCATCCGGGATTTGTAGGGTATATTGCCCATTTCCTGCCGGGGTAAGGCGCAGAGTGTAAAGGCCTCTCATATCAGCTTTTTCAAGCCTTTCCTGAAAGGTTCTTTTCTGATTTTCCTTATGTTCAAGTTGTTGATCTTTTATACGTTTGTGATGGGCTTCCCATTCTTTTTTCAGGCGGGGTAGGGCTTCCATCTGTATTTTGTGTTCCATCTGCGATGAACGTTCATATAAGTTAGCAATCAGGTCTTGCAACTCCGGGGTTTTCGTTTCGAAGTTTCCGAGCGTATGCCTGATATCACGCAACTGTGATCGCGCCAGAACATCGCCCGGTTTTGCAGGGAATCGCAGGTTAAAATTTGTTGAGCGCTCAGTGGCATGGAAATGTTCCGGGTGTTTCAGGGCATGCCGGGCCAATCTGAGAAAATAGTTTTCCAACTGGCCGATAAGATGGCGGGGCGTGGTGGTGTCGTCGCAAAAGGTTTGGAAGAATTCCCACGCATGATCAAGGGTGGCACGCGAGACACTGCTTCTGTTGTGACCTTTTCCCTTTTTCTCCATTTCCTCCAGCCGGTCAAGCAGAGCGGGGGACAAAATGTCCAAAAGAGGAATATCGGGTGGCAGGTCGCGGAGATTTCCTAGAATGCCCATCTCCATACTGAAATCTATTTTCTCGCCAACGGAATGTTGTTTGTAGGGATCACGGAACATTTCTGTCTTGAGAAACCCGATCTCCCCTTTTATGCGGGCGGCGAAGGCAAGGATTTTTTCCGGAGTATGGCCCCAGTGAGGTCCGATGATATTGGCGATCGCTTGATATGGTAATCCCCGTGCCAGACCCAGAGCTTCCAGAGTTTTAGTAAGCCTTGAAACGCTGGCGGTGGCAGATGTGCCAATTGATGCTGCTGTGGCAGCTGCGCCTGTGGTACCTCCGCTAACAGCTGTGGCGGAGGCGGCGCCCGCGAATTTCAAGAAATTACGTCTGCTGGTTTTCACAGTTCAAGTCTTTTCGTCCGATAGTGAATGGGCGAAAGATAAAAAAAATTATACGTTATGTCAATTAAATTTAGTAGACACGGGCCTTGGGCGGCACAACTTCCACTTCGTCCGTCAGGGTTTTCATGATAACCGGGCGGTAATCGATTTTGACCTTACCCTTGTCATCCACCCATGTGACCGTGTGCTTCATCCATGTTTCATCATTGCGGTCCGGGAAATCTTCCCGCGCATGTGCGCCGCGTGATTCCTCACGGTTGCTGGCGGAATGCATGGAAGCCACGGCCTGACCCAGCAGATTATCCAGCTCCAGCGTTTCCACAAGATCGGTGTTGAAGATGAGGGAGCGGTCCTGAATACCAAGATCTGCTTTGCCCTTATAACATTCATCAATCAGCTTTACGCCTTCCTTCAGCGTTTCGCCTGTGCGGAACACGGCGGCATGGTTTTGCATCGTTTTCTGCATTTGCAGGCGTAGCTCCGATGTTGGCGTGCTGCCTTTGGCGTTCCGGAAGTGATCAAGGCGGGCAATCGCCTTGGAACCATCGTCACCCTTGAACGGCGCGTGTTTGGAGCCAGGCTGCACAGTTTCCGCTGCGCGGATGGCGGCAGCGCGCCCAAATACCACAAGGTCAAGAAGCGAGTTTGAACCCAAGCGGTTTGCCCCGTGAACGGAAACGCAGGCGGCTTCGCCAATAGCCATCAGGCCGGGAACAACGGCGTTCGGATCCTTCTTCGATGGGTTAATCACTTCACATTTGTAATTCGTCTGTATACCGCCCATGTTGTAGTGAACGGTCGGCAGCACGGGGATGGGCTGTTTCGTCACGTCCACGCCTGCGAAAATACGGGCGGATTCAGCAATGCCGGGCAGGCGGGAATGGATAATCTCCGGCTCCAGATGCATCAGGTTCAGATAGATATGATCCTTGTGTTGCCCCACACCGCGGCCTTCGCGGATTTCGATGGTCATGGAACGGGACACCACATCGCGGGAGGCCAGATCCTTGGCGGAGGGCGCATAACGCTCCATAAAGCGCTCGCCCTCGGAATTGGTCAGGTAGCCACCTTCACCGCGCACGCCTTCGGTAATCAGGCAGCCAGCGCCGTAAATACCGGTGGGGTGAAACTGTGTGAATTCCATGTCTTGCAGAGGAATACCGGCGCGCAATACCATTGCTCCGCCATCGCCTGTGCAGGTGTGGGCGGATGTGCAGGAGAAGTAAGCGCGACCATAACCGCCCGTTGCCAGAATGGTTTGGTGTGCGCGGAAGCGGTGGATTGTACCGTCATCCAGGTTCCAGGCCATCACGCCCAGGCATTCACCATCATCTGACATGATCAGATCCAGCGCGAAATATTCGATAAAGAATTCAGCCTTGTTTTTCAGGGCTTGAGAGTACAGCGTATGCAAAATGGCGTGGCCCGTGCGGTCAGCGGCGGCGCAGGTGCGCTGGGCTGTGCCCTTGCCGTAATGGGTAGTCATGCCGCCAAAGGCGCGCTGATAGATTTTGCCTTCCGCCGTGCGGGAAAAGGGAACGCCATAATGTTCCAGTTCGATAATCGCGGGGATCGCCTCGCGACACATATATTCAATCGCATCCTGATCTCCCAGCCAGTCAGACCCCCTTGACGGTATCATACATATGGAAGCGCCAGTCATCCTCACCCATATTGCCCAATGCTGCCGAGATACCGCCCTGCGCCGCCACGGTGTGGGAGCGAGTGGGGAACACTTTGGAGATCAGCGCTGTTTTTAGGCCCTTTTCGGCACAACCAAAGCCGGCGCGTAAACCCGCACCGCCCGCGCCGACAACAACAACGTCATATTCGTGATCAATAATCTGGTAATTTTTTGTCATGGCCTATGTCAGGATATTTTGATGATTGCATAAATACAGGCGATCGCGCCGCCCAGAAAAAACAGTTTTGAACCGATCAGTTTGGTCATCTTAAACCACTTGCAGTGGATGTAATCCTCTATCACCACCTGGCAGCCCAACGCGGCATGATAAAAAGAGGCAATGATAAAAAATATCATCAGCAGGGAATTTACAGGGTGCTGCAGCCATGTGATGAACTCAAGATGAGTTGCTGTGCGCAGGGACACAACGCTGATAACCAGCCATATGCATAACGGGATCAAAGCAACCGCTGTAATGCGTTGATGCATCCAGTGGTGGGCACCTTCATGGGCGCTGCCCAGTCCGCGGGCTTTGGCGAGAGGGGATACAAATTTATCGGTTTTGTCAGACATACGCGCACACCCATGTCAGGATTGTCATTAAAACAGCGCCCGCAAAAACAACATAGCTGGCTTTGGTGGCGAGAGCTTTGTTGAATAGGTAGCCTGTATCCCACACTAGATGGCGGATACCGTTCAGCATGTGGAAATAGAGAGAGAAGCTCCACCCGAACAGCAAAAACAAGCCGAGCGGTGAGGAGACAAAATTCATTGCTATGTCGTAGTTAGTATTCTGCTCGGTTGGGGGCATATCAATGCCCGGCATGGCAATGGGGGCTACCCCGATCGGGTCGTTACCGCGGCCCAGAGCCACCAGATGATCATCACCGATCCTGCCGACAGCGCAATCCCGGTGGCGCGATGAAGGATGGATGTCAGCGCCGTTACCGGCAGCCGATAAACTTGTAAATGCGGAGACAGGGGGCGTTTAATCGTGTGATCGCTCATGCCTCCCAATATGAACCAAGCCCTTTATAATGGCAAGGGGGACTATTCCTCTTTCTGGAGTTCCGTCTGATCACTTTCTTCAGATGGTGCCGGTGTCTCGGAATAAGGCCCATCATAACTTTCGATGGGGTAATATTCTTTTTCCTTTGCGTATTCCGGGCAATTAGCCAGCGCGGCATCATGCACCAAAATCATGGCTAGCGATTTAAGTGTTAAATCTTTTGCCATGATCGTTTGAGATTGATCATCCGGCAGCCATTGTAGCAGTTCCAGCAAAGCTTTTGGTGAACGCGAGGTTAGTTTATTTGATAATTCAAGATCGGGGTCTTCAATGTTTTTTATGTGCTGTCCCAGCTTGAAGGCCAAGCCGTTGGAAACTTCATCGACTTCAATCAAATACAGCTTGGTCATCTGTACGATATGATCGCAGGTTTGTTCTGCCGATAACTGTGTTTTTTGAGCATCGGGCAGAAGCTTGGGGACAAGACCTCTCAGATCCTTCCATGTGTAATCAGATGACTGGAATTTAACTTGTTCCGGGTGCAGCGTTTGCCCATAGAGTAAAACACCGCCGCTGGCAGCTTGAGCATCCGGTGCCGTTTCAGCTTGTAATACGGACGGTGAAGCCGCAAGAAGAGCCGTTGTCAACAATGTCAGAAAAGAGCGTGTTTTTTTATGCTTGGTCATGTAGGTCACTTTCATGTCGATATCCTGATACGGTTGTTCTTATTCGCAGTTGCGTCGGAATACGGCAGAGCCGCCGGGGTTCCTGTTGATAATGCTGGCCCATTTTTGAGGGTTGGAGTTATCCCGGATCACACCTCCGCTACTATTGTTATGTACGATAATCCCGCCACCGATATAAACACCGGTGTGCCCGGCTTTTGATCCACGTTTTGTTACAAGAATATCGCCGGCTTTTAACTGGAAATTACCCAGATGCCCTGATGGACAGGCTCATAGCACTTGTCTTTTTTTAAGAGCATCAAACAGTGTTACAGTGGAAAGGTGATTTCCTACGCTATAGCTGCCGTTATTGGGGCATTGTAGAATTTTTGATACGGCAATGGCGCAGCCTAAGCGACCACCGTTTGTGCCTGCAATGCCTGATGTTTTATAGCCCACCATTTTCTTGGCGCATTCTGCAATAACATCGCCACCTTTACCTTCAATATTGGATACTTTAAGAGCTTCAGCTTGTTCGGCAAATTCCCGCTGGGCAGAACCTGGTGCGTAATCACTGGGGCTTGAGCCTGGTGAAGTGGAAAGCTGTTCTGCCGAATCTTCATTCTGGCTAAGGTCATGACTTTCAATGTCATCATTGGTGGCATTAACCAGTTCACCATTGGCCCCTACAGCTTCGGTCAGTTTGTCACAAATGTTTTTTTCAAGGTCTGCCAGATACTTACCCATCTGGCCTTCGGAAACATTCCGGATATCATTAATTTGAACGTAGTTTGCGGCAGCGTTGTGAATGTAAGCCGTTTTATCACCGGATGTTTGCGCGTTCGAGAGACCGCACTGATTTTTCGCAAGATCGTTTATCTTCCGTGACAGATCAGCCAGTTTTTTGAGATGTTCCTTTTTTTCGTCATTATTTCCGGTTTTTTCAAAGATCGGCAGAGTTTGATCGAGGACTGGACTTTGTACAACATCGGGGAATGATTTGATGATCTTTTCTAAATCTTTACTCAGATCATCCGCCGTGTCGGCCTCTTCGCCATCCAATATAGGACCGGAATTATTAACGCCGTTGGGGTTATCTATGACCGTCCCGGTGACGGCGGTTTGCTTGTTATTAGTTGTTGGCTTTTCGCATACGGTATCGCCGTAAGGGGTTTTGATACATTCCTGAGCGGATGCTCGAATATCCCATTTGCCTGATATCACGAAAGACAGAAGTAACAGGCACGACAGGGCGTATGCTGTGTATTTAATGTGTTTATGGATATGCTTGGTTATCGTGATGCGTTCCATATGTTTTGAATCCCATGCTGCCAGTCTGAAATTATCTTCAATTTATATTGTATTTTAGTTAATGTTAACATTACGTAAATTTTTTTGAGGGGCTTTACAGCCAGCTGCGCGGATTGGCTATGCGGTATCCCTTTGCGGCCCGGCTAAGTCCACGCACATACCGGAAGATCAGGTAGAAAATAATGGGCAGTGCAACGATAAGGGCCGTAATAGTCAGAAGTCGTAAATTAACATCAATGAATAAATGCATGCAGGGTTGAGCGGCGGCGTAGACTTCCTCAAAACTGGCATTCTGAGCAAACTCAGGCCCCTTGGTGGCAAGGCTTTCAGCACAGGGGGCGAAGGCCGTGTAATCAATTTGGGGGAGCATATAAGCGCTGCCTGCCGTGAGCGATAGAACGGAGATCAGCGTGGCAATCCAGATCGTGCGGATGATGAAGGTCGTGTGGTTTTCGGTCAGGCTTTCGGCTTCCGCTGTTTTGCGCATGCGGTACGCCGCCATCAAAAACGCCGATCAGAAATACAAGGGCAATCAACCCCACGGTCATGCTGGGCACAACGCTTAACACTAATGATGCGCCAAAGGCGGCATACAGATTGATGACTTTTTTTCTTTTCGGTGTTGTTTTCGGTCATGATGTCAGCGCCTTCCGAACAGTTTTTCAATCTCTTCCAAAGATAGCGCAATATAGGTGGGGCGTCCATGGTTGCACTGGCCCGACAAAGGCGTGGCCTCCATCTGGCGCAGTAGTGCGTTCATTTCCTCCACCCCCAGACGGCGGCCTGAGCGCACTGACCCGTGACACGCCATGCGGGAAAGAATGGCATTTATTTTTTCCTCTAGCGCGCCTTTATTGTCATGCTCCAGCAGGTCATCCACCAGCTCGCGGATCAGCTTTGTGATATCCGCCCGGCCCGCCAGCAGCGCCGGAAGGCTCTGCACGGCGATGGAACCGGAACCAAAGGGTTCAATCTCCAGCCCCAGAGAGTCTAGCGTATCTTTCACATCCAGCAGTGTGGAGGCTTCGGATTCTGTAAGGTCGATAATTTCAGGGGTCAGCAGGCCCTGACGCTCAATGCCGTTTTCCTTCACTTGCGCCTTGAAGCGTTCATAGACAAGGCGTTCATGTGCAGCGTGCTGGTCGATAATCACCATGCCGTTTTCGGTTTGCGCGATGATGTAATTCTCATGGATCTGCGCGCGGGCGGCGCCCAGCGGGTGGGCTTGGATCTCCGGCGCTGTGGATTCATGAATGTCCGCACGGGCGGAAGGGGTAATGAACGGGTCGGCATGTAAGGCTGCCACTCTGTCAGGTTCGGCGAGGCCCGAAACCGCTAAAGCGCTTCCCTGTGATGGCGCAGCAGAAAACGCATATTGCCGGTATGATGGTGCGGGAGATGCCGGGCGCGGCGTGAAGGGCAGGGGCGTGGCGGTTGTGAATCTTCGCATCGTATCATCCGCCACGCTGGTGGCTGAGCGAAATCCTTCACGGTGCAAGGCGTGTTGCAGGCCGCTGATAATCAGCCCCCGCACCAGCGCCGGATCACGGAAGCGGACTTCTGCCTTGGCGGGGTGAACGTTTACATCCACTTCCTCTGCCGGAAGGTTTACAAACAGCGCCAGAACCGGGTGGCGGCCCCGGTGCAGCACATCGGCGTAGGCAGCGCGGACGCAGCCTGTCAGCAGTTTGTCCCGCACCGCGCGGCCATTGATGAATAGAAACTGATATTGCGCCGTGCCGCGGTTATAGGTAGGCAGCCCGGCATAACCCGATAGCGTCACGTTTTCACGCATGGCTTCTATTGCCACGGCATTATCGCCAAAATCTTTTCCCAGCAGGCTGGCAAGGCGCGTTTGCATATTGCCCACGGTGGGCAGGTTTAGTGATTTTTGACCATCATGGGTGAGCGTAAAAGCAATATCAGGCCGTGTCATGGCAAGGCGGGAAAGCATGTCTTTCACTGCCATATATTCCGCGCGCTCGCTTTTCATGAATTTTAGCCGGGCGGGGGTGGCGAAGAATAAATCCCTTACCTCGACTTGTGTTCCGGCGGGGTGGGATGACGGGATGGGATCAGCTTTTCTTCCTGCTTCCGCCGTGATTTCCCAGGCATCGCCGCCTTGTTCACGGGTTTTAATATGAACGCGGGCGACAGCGGCGATGGAGGCCAGCGCTTCCCCCCGGAAACCCAGATGCTGAATATTCAGGAGATCTTCACCGGGAAGCTTTGATGTGGCATGGCGGTCAAGCGAGGCGATCAGTTCTTCCCGGTTCATGCCGCTGCCGTTATCGCGCACCACGATCAGTGATTTTCCGCCGTCACGTAAGTCAATATCAATGCGGGTAGCCCCGGCATCAATCGCGTTTTCGACAAGTTCTTTTAGCGCCGCAGCGGGACGTTCAATGACTTCACCGGCGGCAATCTGGTTGACCAGAGTTTCAGGCAGGTATCGGATTCGCATGCGCCATCATACACTTCTTAGGTCGATGACCGCATCCTCCAATTTGGCGCCTTTGAAAACAGCCCCCGTTAAAATGGCGCCGCTTAAATCAGCACGGGTGAGATCGCAGCCCGTAAGAACAGCCCCGGTCAGGTCCGCCCCCATCAGGATAGCGTTTTTAAGATCGGCCTTGGCTAATACGGCATAGCGTAAATTCGCACCGCTGAAATCGGAATGCTGCAGGCGTTCCGAGCCGTCTTTTTGTTTGAAAGACAGGGCCGAGAGTTTTGCGCCGCTGAAATCAACGCGGGCGAAATTGGCGTGCTTGAAACTGGAACCGCGTAAATCAGCGCTGGTCATTTGGCAGTCCCGGAAATCGGACCGGTCAAAAACCCCGCCTTGCATCTGGCTGCGGCGTAAATCCTGCCCGATGAAACGCGAGCCCAAGGCATGCACAGCGGTGAGCGGGCGTGATTTTAAATCCAGCACATCGCGTAAGTCGTAACCACTTAAGTCCAGTTGCTTGCCCTTCTTGCCGGCGCTTTTTATCCATTCGGTATGGTCATCCAGAAGTTCCGGCAGGCTGCGGTCCAGCTGTTCGAGACGATCGCCCATATGGTTGTCTTCCAGCGAGCCGCCGAGATCGAGCCCCGCTTGTTCGGTATGCTGCAGGCTGATGCCGCTGACAATCGCGCCGCGCATGCTGGCATCGGTCAGGATGGAGCCGGACAGATCGGCATCCGCCAGATTGGCATCGGTAAAGCGGCAGCCCGTGAGGTCGGCAGAAACCAGAGTGGCGCCCGTAAGATCGGAATCCGAAAAATCCGCGCCCAGTGCTTGTACTTTTGTCAGATCAGCGCCGGCCAGCTTCGCACCGGTGAAGATGGTATGGGGCACACCTGCCGGGCCTTTACGGTCGATCAGTTCGCCATCCTGTCCGCGGGTCATGATTTTGCCTTCGCGTAAGTCCGCCCCGGCGAGGCTGGCCCCACTTAAGTTCGAGCCCGCCAGATAAGCGCCGCGCAGATCAGCCCGAGAGAAATCTGATTTGCGCAAATTGGCGCCACGCAAATCAGCGGCAAAGAATGTACAGCTGTTGAAAATACTGCCCGACAAATTGGCTTCGGCAAAGCATGAACCTGTGAAATCGGCCTGCCGTAAATCGGCGCATCGGAAATCAAGACCGGACAGGTTTTTGTATTTGAGGGAGGCGCGCGCCCCGCCGCGTTGTCCGCGCAGGAAAACCGCGTGTTTACGGATAACGGTATCGAGGGCCGTCTGATCGATACGCTCCAGCGCAGACGGGTCGGGAATGGTTTGGGACGCTCTCTCCATAAAGAGCACTCTAAGCCATTTTTGCCAGTTTTTCCATGAGAGATTGCGTGGAAGCGTCAAGATCGGCAGCAGCCGGTTTTTTGAAACTTGCAAGAATAGGGACGGTTAATTCCTTGCCCA
>JAJOJU010000025.1 GCA_021208265.1 Alphaproteobacteria bacterium
AACAGGATGAGTAGCCCCGGCGAATGTAATGGCAGCGACAAGAAAAGGCTCATCACCAGAACGGAAGCCGCGCCCACGGCAAGCCCACGCGCCAGCCCACCGATAAGAAAGCCCAGCAAAAGCTCCGCACTCGATAGCGGCGGCATTAATATATCCACGATATTTCCCTGCACCTTGGCGATGATGAGGGAGGATGAAGTGTTGGAAAATGAATTCTGCACCATCGACATCATAATAAGGCCGGGGGCGAGGAACTGCAGGAACGGAATGCCGCCGATTTCCTTCTCCAGCCCGCCGAAGGCCAGCGCGAAAATCGTATAGAACAACAGCGTGGACACAACCGGCGTGACGATCGTTTGCGCATAAACGATCAGGAAACGGCTCACTTCGCGCCTTACAAGCGTATAAAGCCCCACCGTGTTGATCCCCTTAATATCGCGGGCGGTAATGGCAGGGGCGACTGTGTTTTCCGTTTGGGTCATGGTTTCCTTTGTTGCTAGAATAGTTCCATGCAAACTAAAGCGCCTAGCCGAAAATAACAAGCCCCCTAGCCAAGCGTCAGGCAAGAAAATCCCCAAACGCATCACGGCGGATTATCTACATAATTCGGGGCTGTATTATTTGCAGCGTTATGCGGCTTCCAGCGGGCATTTTCGGCAAGTGATGCTGCGTAAGGTTAAAAAATCATGCCACGCGCATGCGGATCAGGACTACGAAGCTTGCGCCGTTCTGGTTGATGCCCTTGTCGATAAATTCAAAGCCAGCAGGTTGCTGATGATGATATGTATGTACGCGGCATGGTGGGATCACTCCGCCGCCGCGGGCTTAGCAAGCAAGCCATCTTAAACAAAATGCGCTTGAAATCGGTCGATACCGACACGGCCGGGGAATATCTGGAAGAATGCGATAGCGATTTCGCCGGCACCGAGGAAAACGGTGATTTCCGGGCCGCGCTTATTTTCGCCCGTAAAAAGAAAATCGGCCCGTTTGCGGGGGCGCGGGAAGAGGAATTCCAGAAAACCCTAGCCAAATTCGCCCGCGCCGGGTTTTCTTACGACATCGCAAACCGCGTCCTGACTCTCGACCAGAGCGCGGCTGAAGATGCTATCTACGGATATAAATAGTAATCAGGCGCGAACCAGCGCTTCATACGCATCGCGCAGTTTACGCACCACCGGGCCGACCGTGAATGTGTGGTGATCGATCGACCCCACCGCCGTGACTTCGGCGGCTGTGCCGGTCAGGAAGCACTCTTCGAAATCGGACAGTTCTTCCGGCTTGATATGGCGTTCATGCAATGCAATGCCGTGATCCTTGCACAGGCCCATCAGCGTCTGGCGGGTGATGCCGTTCAGGAAGCAATCCGCGGGCGGTGTGTGGACTTCGCCGTTTTTGATCAGGAAGATATTCGCGCCCGTGGCTTCGGCCACATAACCCCGGTAATCCAGCATCAGGGCGTCGTCATACCCTTCCGCTTCCACCGCGTGCTTGGAGATAGTACAAATCATGTAAAGCCCCGCCGCTTTGGCTTGGGTGGGGGCCGTATCCGGCGCCGGGCGTTTCCACGGCGCTGTCTTCAGCTTGATACCGTTTTCGCGCTTTTCAGGCGAAAAATAGCTAGGCCATTCCCATGTACAGAACGCGATGTGGGTCTGTGTGGCTTGCGCGGAAATACCCATCTGTTCCGCCCCACGCCATGCAACAACGCGCATATAACCGTCGGTTACGTTGTTGGCTTTCATGATATCAAGCTTCACGGCTTCCATTTCATCCACGCTCATCGGTATTTTCATGCCCAGAATCTGCGCGGATTTCACCAGACGTTCCGAATGCTGGCGGCTTTTGAAAATTTTGCCGTTATAGGCGCGCTCCCCTTCAAACACGCAGGAACCGTAATGCAGCGCGTGGGTCAGCACATGAACCTTCGCCTCGCGCCAAGGCAGCATCTTGCCATCCATGTAAATAAAGCCGTCGCGGTCATCATAAGGGATCAAAGCCATAGTCTATCCTTTGGGAATTCAATGTTGTATGAAGAGAATAGGCAACGCCTCCGCCGTTGTAAATGGGTTGATATGATGCAGATGCACAGCATAGCCGAAAAGCCGCATATTCTGGTCGTGGACGACGATGCCCGGATAAGTTCGCTCGTCTGCCGTTATCTGGATGAACATGATTTTGTGACCATGAGCGCCGGAAATGGGGCTGAAGCCCGTGAAATCATGCAAGCCTTCGCTTTTGACGCCGCCGTGGTGGATGTGATGATGCCGGGCGAAACGGGGCTTGAGCTAACCGGCTTCATCCGCGAAAACATCAAAATACCGGTGATCCTGCTGACTGCGCTGGGCGAAGTGGAAGACCGCATCGGCGGGTTCGAAGCCGGGGCCGATGATTACCTGCCCAAGCCGTTTGAGCCAATGGAACTTGTCATGCGCCTGAAGGCTGTGCTGCGACGTTCCGGTTTTGGTAAGGCCGGACAGGAAGCCTTGAAGATCGGGCGCTGGGAATTTAATGAAACCCGCGCCGCGCTGGTGGATGGTGATGAATTCGTTAAACTAAGCGGCGTGGAGGTAAACCTGATCAAGGCCCTCGCCCGCACACCGGGGCAGCCCGTCAGCCGCGAAGACTTGGCAAGGCTTTGTAATATCGACACCGCCGAGCGCAGTATTGACGTGCAGATCACGCGCCTGCGCAAGAAAATCGAGTCCGACACAAAAACCCCGCGGCACCTGCAAACCGTGCGCGGCAAGGGCTATGTCCTGCATACGGGGGCAGCATGAGCAAGCGGTCATACATTAAACGCCACATTGTTCCCGGCTCTCTGCTCGGGCGTTCGCTGCTGATCCTGATTATCCCGATCCTGCTGATTCAGGTGATTACCATTGTGGTGTTCTTTGACCGGCACTGGAGCAAGATGACGGAGCGCCTCGCTTTTGGCGTAGCTGGTGAAATCCGCCTGATGGCCGATGCCATCGAGCGCACCCCCGATAACCCGGAAAGTGTGGAACGCATCACGGGTTATGCCGCAAAAAGCTTGCAGCTCCTTATCAGCTACAGCCCTGATGAGGTGCTGGAAAACCCGCAAAACCACCAGTCATCCGGCCTGTGGCAGAGTCTTGTCACGCAATCACTCGCCGAACAATTACAGGCCAACTTAAACCGTCCTTTTCGCATCGATGCCGACCGGCAGGAAAAATGGTTTGAAATCAGCGTGCAGTTAGAGGGCGGCGTAATGAATGTATCGTTGCCCGAACGGCGGGTTTATTCATCCTCCGGCTATATTTTCCTGATCTGGATGTTCGCGGTTTCTATGGTATTGCTGGTGCTGGCCATTTTGTTCATGCGAGGGCAAGTCAGACCCATTCGCAAGCTGGCCGTGGCGGCGGAACGTTTCGGGCGCGGGCAGGATTCCCCCAGTTTCAAGCCCGAAGGTGCGCGTGAAGTGCGTCAGGCCGCCGAAGCCTTTATTGAAATGCGCAAACGTATCAAGCGCCAGATTGAACAGCGCACCTTAATGCTGGCGGGGGTATCGCATGACCTCCGCACGCCCCTTACCCGCCTGAAATTACAACTGGCCATGGAAGACGACAAACCCGGCATCGCGGACATGAAACAGGATGTCGAGGATATGGAGCGGATGATCGCAGGTTATCTCGACTTCGTGCGCGGTGAAGGTGAAGAAGAAGCCATTGAAACGGCTCTGCTGCCCGTCATCAAGCGCAGTGCCAGCACGGCAGAGCGGCAGGGCAAAGCCGTAGATATCAACGTGCCGGATGATCTGGTTTTACACCTTAAACCCATGGCCTTTCAGCGGGCGCTGGATAATGTGATCGGCAATGCCGCGCGTTATGCTTCCGCCCTTTGGGTGTCCGCAGCGATAGAAGAAGAAAGCATCGTCCTGATCCGGGTGGAAGATAACGGCCCCGGTATCCCCGAAGACATGTATGAAGAGGTTTTCAAACCTTTCATCCGCATCGATAAATCACGTAACACCGATACGGGCGGGGTCGGCCTCGGCCTGCCCATCGCCATGGATGTTATCCACGGTCATGGCGGCAAGATATGGCTGGAAAAAAGCCAGCATGGCGGGCTGGCCGTTATCATGAAGCTGCCTGTTTAGGGCTGCTCAGGTCTCGCGGCAGGTACGGGCTTGGGAACTTCACGGCATTGGTAGAGCGTTCCCCGCATAACGCCTTTATCCCAGGTTAAGCCCACGGCCTCTGCCGCCACGTCGTTTAAATCCAGCACACGCCCCTTTACAAACGGCCCACGGTCATTAATCCGCACAATAACGGATTGACCATTCGCCATCTCTACCATAACCCTTGTACCAAATGGCAGGGTTTTATGGGCGGCTGTGGGCTCCTTCGTACTATAACGCTCGCACACGGATTTCTTGAGCCGTTTGCTCCATTCACAGGCAGCCATCTTCCAACCGCCGCCATGCTTGCTATTCGGGTGGTATCGCGAAATAACACCGCTTCCCACCGGTTTGTCACAAAGCCATTGCGGAGCATCATCAGCCTTGGCCTGAGCTACCGCCACAAGCGGTATCATGGTAAGGGAAAATATGGAGGAAAGCCGAGAGGACGTGTTCATATGTCTTTACCTTGTTACAGTAATTAACAAAGCAAAGGCCTGATTTGTTCCCTGTTTGCCGCTAGAAAAGCTTATGACCGTTCGGCACTTTTTGATCCGGCGCGATCAGAACAACGGCGCCCTCTTCATCCGGGAAGCCCAATGTCAGCACTTCCGACATGACCGGGCCAATCTGACGCGGCGGGAAGTTCACAACAGCCGCCACCTGCCGCCCGACCAGCGTTTCCGGCTTATAGTATTTGGTAATTTGCGCCGATGTTTTCTTAACGCCGATTTCCGGACCGAAATCGATTGTCATTTTATAGGCCGGCTTGCGGGCCTCAGGGAAATCTTCAGCGCTCAGTACCGTGCCCACGCGGATATCCACTTTTAAAAAATCATCGATGGTAATCATCATGCGCCTCACCTCTTCCGGGCAATAAAAAAGCCGCCGGTAAAGGCGGCCTTTCCTGAAGTTTTAAAAATGTTATGCCGCTTTTTTGACGTTGTTTTTTTTCCAGAGCGGATTTAAGCTCGGTCATACCGGCGGAAACGCGCTTGTTGATGATGTTGGAAGCTTCTACGTTGGACTTGCTGATCATGTCAGACAACTCGCGCATGCTAACAACTGTGCGCTCATAAATCTTTTTGAACATATCGGCATTCTTGGCAATTTTGCTTTCCGGTGTGCCTTCGCCCATCATCTCCTTCGCCAGAGAAGACTGGTCTTCCACCATCTGAGAGATAATTTCACTCTGGCGCTGCGCCAAAGCTTGGATGCTTTCCATTGCCACTTGCTGAGCATCGGTAAAGGCTTGTACGTTTTTACGCTGGGCTTCCATGATCGCCTTCAGGTCGAACGGCGCCGCCTGAAATTGCTCATAAAGCTTTGAGAAATCATTATTCGGGAAAAACTGGGCAAACGGGTTGTCGTTCTTGGCCATGGGCTAACCTCTTCGTATATAAATTAATTCAAAATAAAAAATGCTGCTACGCGAGAAATATCGTTTAGACTTAGGGGGTGGCGCAGGAATTGTCAAGCGAAGCCCTCTAAAATTAGCTCTTTATTAAGTCTCTTGCTGTTAGATAGGGAGGGTAGTTTTTTCTGCTCCTCTTACATGACATACAGCACCAATGGGCAATACGATAAATAAAAGAGAGATCAACGCCAGCCTGAAAGCCAGGCTTATTCCTGTATTTGTCTGCATTACAGGCGTGGTTTTGACATGCCTTTTATTTGTGCTGACCAATCTTTTCACAGCCAATATCGTTGATGAAGAATATGAAGCCATTCCCAATAACACCACAAAAGTTCTGACCGAAGGAGCCGCAGACCTTAAGAATACAATTGAATTCATTGCCGCTCTTCTGAATTCACAACCACAAGAAAACCGCCGGTATTTTGCCTGAAAGCTTAAAAAACGCCATCCCCCGGATAACAGCTTTCGACCAGATTGTCTGGCTGCGCCAGAATAACGGACGCTGGGAATTTATTACGCTCTATGAACAGCCGCTGGCGGAAGGTGATATACGGGAAAAAATAAGAATCGACAGCGCTTATATGGAATCCCTGAACCGGCTCGGTGCCTTTAAAATGAAACGGGCGGAATTCAGTTCGCAGCTACCGGGCCTGAACCAGAAAAGCATGGAAGGGATCATCCGGGAAACCCTATACAAACCCCTGATTGTCATGAACACCGTCAATAACGGCGCGCCGGACAAAGGCGTTATTCTGGGTGTAACCAAGCTTAGTTCCATCCTGAACATCCCCTGGCTGAATGAAGTACCCTATCTGTCCCGCATGCGGGTGATGGATGTTGAATCGTCCGAGCTTCTCTTTGAAATTCACAGCCGTGATAGCGAAGTAACCGGCACCCCCATTAAACAGACTTATGATATCGACACCGGTACCGAAAAATGGGAAGTCAGTGTTGAATTCTTTAAATATAACCGCCTGCTGCTGCTGGAAAACATTGCCCCGCTGGTACTGGTTTTCGGTCTGTGCCTGACGGCGGTCGCAACGCTTTACATTCGCAGCAATCTCTTAAAATCCGCAGAACTGGCGCAGATCACATCAGAAATTGAAAATAAAAACCTCGATCTTCAGCAGGAAATTCGCTCAAAAGCTGAAATTTTTGAAACGATGCAAAAATCGGAAAGTGAAAACCGGGCCATCATCGATTCCGTCAGCGATATCATTTTTGAGGTCGATACCAGGGGCGATATCCTTTTCTTGAGCGCAGCCTGGCAAAAAGTCACAGGCTTTGCCGTTAAGCAATCCATCGGCACGAACTTGTTCAGCCTGATTTCCCCGGAAGATCAGAATCAGCAGCGCAAGGATTTTGAATTACTGGTAACCGGCAACAAAGACGCATACCGCAATTACACCAAGCTGCGCTCATCCGAAGGGCGCTTCCGTGCAGTAGAACTGGCTTTTTCCATGATCCGCACCGATGAAAACGGCACGCCGCGTGTCGTTGGCACCTTCACCGATATTGAAGACCGCCGCAAGGCCGAACGCGCCTTAAGTGTTGCTGAAAAGAAATACCGTAACATCGTGGAAAACGCCCCCAGCGGGATCTATCAGATGACACCGGAAGGCATATATTTAAGCGCCAACTTTGCCTTTGCACGCATTTTGGGCTATGACGCCGCCGAAGATATTCTGGCGGGCATCAAGAACGCCAACCAAAGCGTATACGTAAGCGCCCGCGACCGGATTAACTTCATCCGCGAGCTGGATGAAAAAGGCACGATCAGCCACCATGAGGCACAAGTGTTCCGCCGCGATGGCTCCAAAATATGGATCAATGAAAGCGCCCGTGTTGTAAGAGACGATCAGGGTAATATTCTCTATTACGAAGGCAGTATTGAAGACATCACTGAACGCAAAGCGCAGGAAGAAGCCCTGCACGAAGCCAAGGTCAGCTCCGATCTTGCCAGCCGTGCAAAATCCGAATTTCTGGCCAATATGTCGCACGAGTTGCGCACGCCGTTGAACTCCATCATCGGTTTTTCCGAGATTATCAGTGCGCAAGCCTTCGGCGAGATCAACCAGCCGGAATACATCGAATATGCCGGGAATATCAATGAAAGCGGCAAACGCCTGCTGAAGATCATTAACGAGATCCTTGATATCTCGAAAATCGAGGCCGGTAACCGTCAGTTGAATGAAGGCCGTGTGGATATTCCGAAAGTGGTTAATGCCTGCCTTGAATTATTTAGCACTAAAATTGAAGCGGGCCGCATGGAAATCACCAATATGCTGGACGGCATTCCCAAGGTCATCGGGGAAGAGTTGGCGATAAAACAGGTCATTATGAACATCGTTTCCAACGCCGTGAAATTTACCCCTTCCGGCGGACGGCTGACATTGTCTTACGAGGTGGATAAAAGCGGACGGCTGCGCGTTTCCTTCACAGATACCGGGATTGGGCTGGATGAACATGAAATCCAGAAGGCTCTCTCGCCGTTTGGGCAAGTCGATAACGAACTCAGCCGCAGCGGTTCCGGCACCGGGCTGGGCCTGACGCTCGTGACATCCCTCATGAAACTGCATGACGGTGATCTGGAAATTTTCTCACAAAAAGGCATCGGCACCACGGTCACCATCGTCTTCCCGGTCGAACGGATCACGATTTCGAAAGATAGCGAAACAGAGAAAGCCTAGGCTCCCGCCTTTGTCATCAACCAGCGATACAATAGAACCGCTAGAACAGCCCCCATCATTGACAAGGATAAACCACGGAATATCCGCAGGGCGTATTCCTGAAAAACCTGTCACTAAACCCGCCGCGCAAATTGTGACCGCCGGGTTGGCGAAGGATGTGGAGGATGTGAACCAGTACCCGGCCGTGATAAACAGTGCCACCATATAAGGCACGGCCTGAGGCGTGGATCTAAGGCACAGGAATATCGTCAGAATAAGCCTGAACGTTGCCGTTGCTTCGCCCAGCCAGATCCCTGTGCCTGTGCGTATATTCGGGCTAACTTCAATAAGCGGCAGTTCAAACATCGCATGCGCCAGAAACATACCCACCAAACCGCCTGCACATTGCGCGGCGACATAGATCGCCAGATCGCGGGCGCTCATGGCCTTTCGCAAGGCAAATGCAGCGCTCACCGCCGGATTAAAATGCGCGCCGGATATAGGACCAAACATGGTGATCAGCACAGCGAGTATAGCCCCCGGTCGCCAGCGTGTTACCCAGCAGCGCGATTGCCTCATTTCCACCCGCAAGGCGCTCGGCCATAATGCCGGAG
>JAJOJU010000029.1 GCA_021208265.1 Alphaproteobacteria bacterium
CCTGCCGGCGTGCGCCTTACCTGGGGCAGCGACGTAAAGCGGCAGAACGACAGCTTCGGCGCACTGGGCGGCGCACTGCTCATCTCCTTCATCCTCGTCTACCTGGTGATGGTGGCGCTGTACGACAGCTTCCTCTACCCCTTCGTGGTGCTCTTCAGCATCCCGGTGGCGGTGATCGGTGCCTTCCTCGCGCTCAACCTCAGCCTCTCCTCGCTCAGCCTCTTCACGCTGCTGGGCCTCATCATAGCTGCTGGGCCTGGTGCCAAGAACGCCATCCTCATCGTGGAGTTCGCCAAGGACCTGCACAAGGAAGGTAAGTCTATCCGCGAGGCGGCGCTGGAGGCCGCCAGGGATATGCTGGCCGGGGAATCCTTTGGCTCTGCCGGGGCGGAGATTGTGGTTGAGCAATATCTGGACGGGGAGGAGTTGAGCTATTTTGCTTTGGCGGATGGCAAGACGATGTTGCCGCTCTCATCCGCGCAGGATCACAAGCGCGCGTTCGATGGCGATCAAGGCCCCAACACAGGCGGCATGGGGGCTTATTCCCCGGCGCATTTAATGAATGCGGAGCTGGAAGAAAAGATCATCCACCGTTTGATCAAACCCACGGTCGAAGGCATGAAAGCGGAAGGCTGCCCCTTCACAGGCGTGCTGTTCGCCGGGATCATGGTGGTGAAGGGTGAGCCTTACTTGATCGAATATAACGCCCGTTTTGGCGACCCGGAATGCCAGACTCTTATGCTGCGCCTTCAGGGGGATTTGTTGCAGATACTCCTCGCCGGGGCGGAAGGGCGCTTGAAAGATATCCGTGGGCAGGTGAGCTGGAGTGAACATCCATCCATGTGCGTGGTGATGGCAGCTAATGGCTACCCCGGTGATTACCGGAAGGGAACGGTAATCAAGGGGCTGGTGGATGCTGATGAGATCGATCATGTAATGGTATTCCATGCCGGCACGAAGAAGGGGGCAAATGGCGCTATCGAGGCCCATGGCGGGCGCGTTCTAGGCATCTGTGCCACGGGAGAAAACCTCGGCCATGCGAAGCGGCTCTGCTATGAGGCCGTGGAGAAAATCGATTGGCCGGAAGGCTTTTGCCGCAAGGATATCGGCTGGCGGGCGCTGCAGAAATAATGTCTCTTCTTATTTTTATCAAAGGGTTCTTGGCGGGAGCTAGCCTGATTATTGCGATTGGGCTGCAGAATGCTTTTATCCTGCGGCAAGGTCTAAAAAACAGGCATGTTTTTATCAGCGCATTTATCGCGTCCTTGAGTGATGCGGTTTTGATTGGTGCGGGTATTCTGGGTTTTGGTGCCTTGGTGGAGGCATGGCCTGAGGCGCTTGAGGCGCTGAAATGGTTGGGAGCTGGTTTTCTCGTCATTTATGGCTTGCGGTCTTTTAGGGCAGCTTTGAAAACAGAGGCTTTGGATTCTGCGCAGGCGCAATCCATGGCCCGGGAAGCGGGGCTTCGGGAAACTATCCTGATCGTTCTGGGTGTTACGTTTTTAAACCCGCATGTATATCTGGATACGGTGGTTCTGCTGGGAAGTATCAGCACAGCCTATGTCGGATGGGGGCAATATATTTTCGGGATCGGCGCTGCCAGCGCCTCTTTTGTGTGGTTCTTTTCACTGGCCTATGGGGCGCGTTTGCTGGCGCCGTTGTTCAAAAAACCAAAAGCATGGCAAATTCTGGATATCATTATAGGCGCTGTCATGTGGCTGATTGCTTTCAGTCTGATTTATAAAGACATACTGAATATTATACTTTAAAGTAAAACTTTATTTGACATATCAATAAAAACTTTGTAGCTCTTGTCCCTTACAGGAGTTACTTATGAATAAATTTTCGGTCGCAAAAGACTTTTCTGACGCATTATATGTTGCCAGCCATCCGGATACAGAAAATGTTCCGCTAATGGCACTTATCAAGGATGTTCATGCAAAAATACTGCACATCGCCGCAGATAAAATTGACCCTGCCGGGTTGTGGTTGTTTGTGTTGAGTAAAGCATCGTTAAACCAGCCAAACACCGATGAAGACCTTATGAAATATGCCGCGGATGTTCTTGAAACACTGAATATAAAAGATATCCCTCCGGAAGAACTGGATGTTGCCTGGCAGAAAAAAAATCTGATTGATCGGAAAGTTCATGAATGCGGATATGTAGCGATAGCAGCAATGTTCTTAGCGGAGACATCGGTAGTTACAGGATATTTCAGCGCATTTCCGAGTCTGGGGTGGGCCATGCCTTACATTACGATCGGGGCGTTCTTATTGGTGCCTTCATTGGTCGTGGCGCAGTTTTATCCAGGGATCAAAGATATCGATAATAATTTTGAAGATGTAGCTGATGATATCCGCATCCTGTTGGCGGCTATGAATCCTCAGCCGATGCCATCGGCTACTATGCCAGTTCAAGGGCCGCTTACAGTTTCTGATCCTGCCGTTTCGCTTTAAAATACTCTTTTAAAATCAGGCTGCAGTCTGCGGCCAATGTTCCATGTGAAACAACGGGTTTATGGTGGCAGGTGGGTTGTTCATAGAACTTTCCACCATGCAGGATGCCGCCGCCTTTGGGGTCGTCCGCGCCGAATACCACGCGGCGAATACGCGCAAAACTGATCGCGGCGGCGCACATGGCGCAGGGCTCCAGCGTTACATAAAGATCGAGCTCAGGAATGCGCTGCGCGCCGGCTTTTTCGCAAGCCTCACGGATGACGAGAATTTCAGCGTGGGCGCTGGGGTCTTTCAATTCCCGGGTGCGGTTACCGTTGCGGGCGATGATATTGCCGCTGGTAGGATCAACAATCACCGCGCCGATCGGAACTTCATCGCGGGCGGCGGCTTGTTTTGCCTCTTCCCATGCGAGGCTCATAAAGGTAAGGTCATCACTGATCATGGCGGAAGAAAACCACAATAAAGAACGTATTGCAAAACGTATTGCGCGGGCAGGGCTTTGTTCACGGCGCGATGCGGAAAGCTGGATTACAGCAGGTCGTGTCAGCGTGAACGGTCAGAAGTTGACGTCACCTGCTTTCACTGTGGGGCCTTCCGATAAAATCGTGGTGGATGGTAAGCCGCTCAAAACCGAAGAGCCGCCGCGCCTGTTCCTCTATCACAAGCCCTCCGGCCTTGTGACGACGCATAAGGATGAGCTGGGGCGCTCCACCATCTTCCAGAACTTGCCCTCGCATTTGCCGCGCGTGGTTTCAGTCGGGCGGCTGGATTTGAACACGGAAGGGCTTTTGCTTCTCACCAATGATGGCGGCCTTGCCCGTTATCTGGAACTTCCTTCCACGGGCTGGAGCCGGAAATACCGCGTGCGGGTGCATGGCAGCGTGGATGAGAAAAGACTGGCCGACCTTAAAAAAAGGCATCACGGTGGAAGGCGTTCATTATAAATCCATCGAAGCCAGCCTTGAGAAACAGGAAAACAAGCAGCGCGAGGGCACCGCCAATAGCTGGCTCTCTATCGCCCTGCGCGAAGGGAAAAACCGCGAGATTCGCCGCGTCATGGAGGCTTTGGGCCTCCGCGTAAACCGCTTGATCCGTGTGTCTTACGGGCCGTTTCAGCTGGGCAAGCTGGAGGTAGGCGCGGTGATGGAGGTGAAAACCCCCGTCATGAAAGAGCAGGTTAAAGGGTATTTCAACAAATGAGAGTCATCGCCGGAACCTATGGCGGGCGCAGGCTGGAAGCGCCTAAAAGCGATGATATCCGCCCCACATCCGATAAACTGCGCGGCAGCATTTTTAATGCGCTTTTAAGCCGGATTGATATTGAAGATATGTGCGTTCTTGATATTTGCTGCGGCACCGGGGCGCTGGGGCTGGAGGCTTTAAGCCGTGGGGCTGGCCGCGTGGTGTTTATCGATAGCGCGCGTTCCTCGCTGGATCTGGCTAAAAAAAATGCCTCCGCGCTGGGGGCATCCGGTGAATTTATTTTGAAGGAGGCGGGGAAGCTGGGCGCAAGGCCGGACAACATTCCTCCCGCCGATCTTTTCTTTTGCGATCCCCCCCTATCACAAAAACATCGTGCCGCAGGCGCTGGAGGCTCTGATCCAAGGCGATTGGCTCGCGCCTGGCGCGCTTGGCGTGCTGGAGATGGAAAAAGGGGCATCTATAACACTGCCCGCCGGGATGTCTTTGGTGCAGGAAAAAACTTACGGCGATACGCACATTATGTTTGTTGAGGCGGTTTAGCCCCAGCTGTAAAAATAAATCGCCCCCAGCATCAGGCATCCCATTACAACCCGGTAAATCGCAAACGGCGCGAAGCTGAATTTCTCCAGAAACTTCATCATGAAGGCGATCATGGCAAGGGCGGAAGCGAAGGCGACAAATCCTGCGATGATAACATCGGTCGTTAATTCTGCGTTGCCGGTATCCATCAGATCCTTCACGCTTAAAACGCCGGCGCCCGCAATAGCGATGATGGAAAGCAGCAGCGAAAAATGCGCGCTTTCAGTGCGGCTATAGCCTAAAAAGCGCCCGGCGGTCATGGTGATGCCAGAGCGTGATGTGCCGGGTACAAGCGCCATGGACTGCGCGATTCCTATGATAAGCGCATCCTTCCAGCCCATGTCTGATACTTGCTTTTCAGCGCGGGGCGCTCGGTCAGCGACCCAGAGGAGGATACCGAAAATAACTGTGCTCCAGGCAATCACTTCGATGGATAAGAGCCAGGGCGGTTCCAGCGCGTGCAGGATGAATCCGGCGATAATCACAGGGATGGAGCCGATCAGCACGTTGATGTTAAGGCGTGCGCCCTCGCTTGAAAAATCACGGCGCAGCCAGTCACCCAGCCCGCAGAACATTTTTAAAACATCGCGCCAGAAATAAAGCAGCACCGAAAACAGCGTGCCGATATGAACGGCGATATCGATCAGGATATGACGGTCCCACGCGGCCAGTGCTTCATCGCCGCCTTCCAGCAATCCGCCCACCACAACCAGATGCCCGCTGGAGCTTATGGGAAGAAATTCGGTAATCCCCTGCACGAGAGCCAGAATGATAAGCGTAAGAAGCGGCATGACAGATCCTTAAATATCGTTAGAATAACCCTATGATCTATATCATGGGCATAATCGGCTTCCTAGGGGGCTTTGCGGTGGGACAGATGGTTCTGTTCTTCCTGCTGCGCCATAAAACGCGCGAAGAACTACTGAGCGATAAATCTTTGAAATGGAAATACGGCACCATTAACTGGGCTTTTGCAATCTTGGGGGCGTGGTTCATGGTGGAAAGTTATCATATCGCTTTTCCGCATTGACCTTACCCATGAATACGCTACCTTCGTAGGGGTATTGTTTCAAACGGGGGATTCTTCTTTTATGTCTTTTCTACGTACGGTTTTATGCTCATTGGTGTTTTTGGGATTCTCAGCCCATGGCGCAGCGGCGCAGGTGGAAACCTATCACTTTGACAAGCTTCACACGCAAATCATCTTCTTCGTTGATCATCTGGGCTTTGCCAAGTCGGAAGGGGAGTTTCTGGATTTTGACGGGTCCATCACTTTTGACCGTACGCAGCCGGAAAGCTCATCAGCGGATGTAACAATCCAGACGGCTTCCATCGAAATGGATGATCAGAAATGGAATGATCACTTGAAAAATGCTGATTTCTTCAATGTTGAAAAATTTCCGACCATGTCCTTTAAAAGCACCTCTATCGAAATCACGGGGGATAATCTGGCAGCCATTACTGGTGACCTGACTTTGCTTGGTGTAACCAAGCCGGTGGTGCTGGATGTTACCTTCAATAAATGTGATAAGCATCCGTTCGGTAATGAATATCACTGTGGGTTTTCCGCGGCGTCTGTCCTCAATCGCTCAGAATGGGGCATGGGATATGGCCTGCCCATGGTGGGGGATGAGGTGGAAATCCGCATCGAAGTTGAAGCCGTACGTGATGAACCAGGCAACGAGGGGCAGGGTAACCCCTGATAATCGCACTTCATTATGATCTTTAATTCCAAAGAACGTTATGGGTTTGTTTCTCGCGGTTTTCACTGGATCATAGCCCTGCTGATCCTGTGCTTGCTGACCGTAGGCTTCTGGATGGATGCCCTGCCTTACAGCCCGCTCAAGGGAACGGTATACGGGCTGCATAAATCTTTTGGCATGACTGTGCTGGTGCTGGCCACGTTGAGGGTTTTCTGGACGGTTCTGACACAAAAGCCGAAACATCTTGATACGCACGCGTTTTGGGAGGTGGCTTTAGCCAAATTTATCCATATATTGCTTTATGTCGGGATGATAGGTATGCCACTCAGCGGTTGGATTATGTCCTCCGCCGGGGATCACCCCGTCCCGTTTTTTGGCCTGTTTAATGTGCCGGACATTGTGCCTAAAGATGAGAGCCTGTTTCGTTTAGCAAAGCAAATCCATGGTCTGACAGCCTATGCATTATTGGCTGCAATTGGCTTACATTTTGCCGGGGCGGTGAAGCATCATGTTATTGACCGCGATGAAACCTTGCGCCGTATGGGGGGTAACCTGCTGGTGGCTGTTCTGGGGGCGATCCTGATCGCCGCGCCTGTGGCTGTTATGGTGAAAATAGAGCTGAGTGAAGAGCACAAACAAGAGATCAGCACCGATGAGGCTATGTCTGCACCATTGGTTAACGAAACCGGGCAGGCCACTTCGCAAGCCGAGATGGAGGAAGACAGTGGCGCTTCCTCATGGGCGATTAACCACGAAGACAGCCGCATAGGTGTTGAGTTCATGCAATATGGGCAGGCCGTCACAGGCACGTTTGATGGTTTTGACGGCGTGATTCGGTTTGACCCGGATAATCTGCCGGGAAGCCTTGCCGATATTCGTATCGAAAGCGCCAGTATAACAACGGGTGATTCGGGGCGGGATGAACAAGCGCGCGGCGCGGAATGGTTCGGATCAACTGAATACCCCCAGATTCACTTCATTTCCCGCGAGTTTACCCATCTGGGTGAGGGGCAGTACAGCGTGCAAGGCAGCCTGACCATTCGTGATGTTACGAAGGACATTTCCTTCCCTTTCACGCTGGATATGCAAGACCAAAACACCCGCATGCAAGCCGAAATTTTACTTAACCGTCTGGAATACGGCGTAGGAAGCGGGGCTTGGCAGGCGGTGGATGTCATCGGCGATCAGGTCAAAATTATAATTGATCTGTCGGCGCGCCGTCAGTGATTTGCCGGTTTGACTCCGTGTCCAAACCGTGTAAAAATTTTTCAAACAATAAGTTAGATAAATTGCTTTAAGCCTTTTTGTAATGGGGATTGCTTATGCGTACACTTTTTCATCTTTGGCTGCATCCCTTCTCGCGCAAGGTCAGACTTGCGATGGGCGAAAAACAGCTGGAATTTGAGCTGAAAATTGAACGAATTTGGGAACGCCGGACGGAATTTCTGGCGATGAACCCGGCGGGTGATGTCCCTGTTCTGATTGAAGATGACGGCACGACCCTCGCTAATTCACAAGTGATCTGCGAATATTTGGAAGAAGTATACCCGGAGATCGATCTTCTGGGTAAGGACCCGGTCCAGCGCAGTGAAACCCGCCGTCTGGTTAGCTGGTTTGATTTCAAATTCAACCGCGAAGTATCGGAAAATCTTGTCGGTGAAAAGCTGATGAAGCGCTTCCTGAAAATGGGGGAGCCTCATGGCCCCACAATCCGTGCCGGGCATGCGAATATTCATTATCATCTTGATTACATTGGTTTCCTGACAGAAAAGCGTTCATGGCTGGCGGGGGATAATTTCTCTCTAGCGGATATCACGGCGGCTGCTCATTTGTCTGCTATTGATTACATTGGTGATGTGCCGTGGGAAGAGCATAGCGCGGCGTATCGCTGGTATAACAAAGTGAAGTCCCGTCCCAGTTTCCGGCCCTTGCTGGAAGACCGTATTCCCGGGTTTGACCCCGCCGGGCATTACGAAGATGTCATGGCAGCAAGCTAGAATTGGGGGGGGGCGATTTGAGCGGTAAGAAGCTATTTTGTTTCGGGTACGGTTATTCGTCTGACTATCTCGGTCATGCACTGAATGAGATAGGCGGCTGGGCGCTTGCGGGAACAACCCGTGACGCGGCCAAAAAAGAAGCCCTCAAAAAGCGCGGCATTAGCAGCTATATTTTCGATTATGAACACCCGTTGGCTGACCCTTTGTTTTTTATGCAAGGGGTTACGCATTTATTGATATCAACCCCGCCGGGGGATGAGGGCGACCCCGCCTTTTTAATTCACGCGCAAGATATTTTAAAAATTCCTACGCTGGAATGGGTGGGATATCTCTCCACAAACGCTGTTTACGGGGACCGGGGCGGGGCGGAAGTTGATGAAACAGCCGATTTGCAACCTACAACCAAACGCGGCTCCCGCCGATTGATGGCAGAACAGCAATGGATGGGGCTTTATGAAAGCCACGGCCTGCCGGTGCATATTTTCCGGCTGGCAGGTATTTACGGGCCGGGCCGTAGCGCGCTTGATTCCGTACGGGCCGGTGTGGCGCGCCGCATTCATAAGCCGGGGCATGCTTTTGGCCGCATTCATGTGGAGGACATTGCGCGGGCCTTGGCAGCATCCATGCAACAACCGAATCCGGGCCGGGTGTATAATCTGTGCGATGACGAACCCGCGCCCAGCCATCTGGTCATTGAATATGCGTGCCAGCTTTTGGGGCGTACGCCGCCGCCCCTGGTGGAATTTGACGAAGCCAATCTGGCGCCTGTTACCTTAAGTTTTTACATGGATAACCGCCGCGTAAAAAACACCCGCATTAAGGAAGAGCTGGGCGTACAGCTGAAATATCCTAATTACCGCGATGGTTTGAAGGGTTGTCTTGATGCCGAAGAACATGCCGTTACCCTGTTCCGCCGTTTTGATGGCGGTGGAACTGAAAGCAGCGGCCAGTATTAATTTCAAGATCAGATTTTATTTTTGAACGGGCGTAAAGGGCAGCTTTATACCGACAACCGTTCCCACACCCACGGTCGATTCAATGTGAAGGCTGCCGCCATGCAGCTCCACCAGTTCCTTCGTGATGGCAAGGCCAAGGCCGGAACCTTCATGGCTGCGGGCATAGGAATTGGAAGCCTGTTCGAACGGGCGGGTAATTGTATTCAATTTATTGGCGGGAATGCCGATTCCCGTATCTGATACCCTGATTGTCACGCCATTTCCGTTTTCTTCACATTCCATCCAGACGCGGCCGCCGGAATTTGTAAATTTGACGGCGTTGGACAGCAGGTTCAGAACAATCTGCATAAAGGCACGGCGGTCGGCTTGAATAACGGGGCCGTCTTCCGGCAACTGTTCGGTTTCAATTTTCACACCGGATTCATGTGCCCGACCTTGCATCATATGTATAGCCAGCTTCAGGGTTTTTGCGATATTCACCTCTTCGGGTGACAGCTCATATTTCCCGGCTTCAATCTTGGACATGTCCAGAATATCACTGATCAGATCCAGCAAATGTTCGCCGCTTTCGCGGATGCCGGCAATGTAATCAAGATATTTTTCCGTGCCGATAGGGCCCAGTAACTGGCGCTCCATCATCTCCGAAAAACCAATAATCGCGTTCAGAGGCGTGCGCAGCTCATGGCTCATATTGGCAAGGAATTGAGATTTGGCAGCATAGGCACGTTCAGCAGAGTCTTTGGCTTCCCGCAGATTTTTTTTCATACGCCATGCGTTCGGTCATATCCTGCATGATGCCGAACAGGGCAATGACTTCACCCTGGGTATCCAGCTCGCAACGGCCTTCACACTGAATATAGCGTGTTTCGCCATCAGGGCGGGTGATCCGGAAATCCATATCATAAGTATTTTGCTCGATCATCGCACGTTGGAAGGCTTGAATAACGCGGCCTACATCACGGCGATGGATAATCTGGTTCAGCGAGTCGATCGTGGGTGTGAATTCACCGCGGGTGCGGCCATACATCCGGTATATCTGATCCGACCATTCCATGGTGTCTTCGCCGACAACCCATCGCCAGTGACCCATATGGCCTATATTTTCAGCTTCCAGAAGTTGTTGCTGGCGTTTGACCAGATCTTGCTCATGCGCTTTCACAGCGGAAATATCCCGGCCAATAGCATAGATTTTGTTATCTTCCCGGCGCAGTTTCCATTCGCTCCATAGCGGGGCTGTACCATCCGGTGTCATCCGTGCTTCAAAATCAATGGAGTCAACCAGCCCGGAATCGCTACCCTGCAGGCTAAGGGCCTGTATTGTACGGCGCACCAGAGGGCGGTCCGTATCACAAAACAGGCTGGGAAAAGATGTTTCCTTTATTGATGCGCTGTCCAGTCCTGTCAGGTCACAAAAGATAGGCCCTGCTTTTAGCAATGTGCCACTGATATCCATTGTGACCATCATATCGCTGGAAATGCCGATAAAATGGCTCATATCATCGCGGTTCCAAAGCGTGGAGGGGTGCTGTGATATTTTTAGCAGTTTTTCTTCAAGGCTTTCCACGAAGCCTTCCATTTCCCGCGCGTCATCGTTTTTAGCCGCCGGGATGTCTTCGGTGATGTGGGAGGCCACCAGAATTTTCCCGCCATCCGGTCGGTCTATCCAGTCAAAGCGAAAGGTAATTGGACCGGCGGCTTTTTTATGCGCCAGCTCGTATACGCCCTCTTTTAAAGTATGTAGTTTCTTGCGCGGAGATGACGTCAGTTTCAGGAGTTTTTCCACCCCCTGCATATCCTTCACATCATAAAGATCAAGCAGAGAAGGTGTGGCATATATCACCGTGCCCTTTTCGTCCATCACGAAGCGGGGCAAGGCATCGTCACTTGAGTCTGCGTGAGGTGCCGGGAAGTCAGCATCCCGGATCGAAAAGGCAAATGGTTGAGAGGTGATGTTGGACATGCGAATCAGATTGGTTACTTTTCATAGGATACGGGAGAGGTCACCTCACTGACAAGGAAATTTCCCCACTTAAAAAATAACCCTAAAAACGCTCTCATAAAAAAAACGCCTGCTTTACGAATAAAGCAGCGTATATGAGACTATGAATGATAAAAACTAGTATTTCACGCCGCAGCCATAGGGCTGGGTACTGGCGGTTTTGACAGGTTCTCCGGCTTTCATTTCCGCCAGAGATGTCAGAACATAGTTAGTCGCGCCATCAATTGTTTCCGGGCGGGGGGATGAGTCGCTGTCAATTGCGCCTTTGTATACCAGGAAACCTTCGCTATCGATGATGAACATATGCGGTGTGGTTTGCGCATCATACATTTTGCCGATGGAGCCGGATTCATCCAGAATTTTTACATCGGGGGGACGCACCCGCTTCCTCAACAATTTTCTTGGCTTGATCGGCGCTGATATGACCTTGGTGACCATCAGCGGAAGATACGATTGTGACCCATTCTACACCATATTCATCCTTCGCAGTTTTTTGCGTTTTCTGCATATTGCCGCTTTCATAATGTTTCTTAACGTAAGGGCATTCATGGTTGGTCCATTCCAGGACAACTGTTTTACCCTTCAGGTCTGACAGTTTACGGTTTCACCGGTCAATACGTTTACACCTTCAAAGTCAGGTGCGATTTTGCCGATATCAGCAGCGGCGAAAGCCGGTTGCGACAGGCTGAGGCAGAACAGGGCCCCCAGAAACAGAGAGAGTTTTTTCAGCATGGTATCTCCTTATGCTTGTTAAATAGACAGTTACTTAATTTTCAAAAGCCCCTGCCACGATTCCCGGCGTCAGGATTTGCGGCAGAAGAACCGGTTCCGGGCGTTGCCCGGTTTCGGATGCAGGGGGCGCGTAATACACATATAAAGGCACGCCCTTGCGCCCGAAGATGTTCAGGTATTCAGTTATGGCGGGGTCATAATTTGTCCAGTCGCCGACCAGAAATTTTACGTCTTTTTCAGCAAATAAATTACGTGTGCTTTGCACATTTAACGATGTCGCGTGATTAACTTTGCAGGTGATGCACCATGCGGCTGTCATCTCAACAAACACAGGCTGCGTCCCGGCAAGGGCTTCATCGAGCGCGGCAGGGGAATAAACTTCGCCGAATTCCTTGATGTCCGATATTTCAGTATTCACGCCGGAAACGGGCATGCCGCGTGTAGCAG
The DNA here is from genome assembly GCA_021208265.1 of Alphaproteobacteria bacterium. Lineage (GTDB taxonomy): Bacteria > Pseudomonadota > Alphaproteobacteria > Micavibrionales > Micavibrionaceae > JAJOJU01. The sequence continues at coordinate 12,074 of JAJOJU010000029.1, forward strand.
GCAGAAAGCCCAGCGCCGCAAGGGCGGATAATATCGCGATAATTCTAACAATTTTTCGCCAGCCCCCGTGTTCCGGGCTATGCCGCCATAACCAGATGGAAAATGTAATAAATGTAAGGCCCAGCGCGGCACCCAGAATGCCCATGGATCCCACTTGCTGGCTTAGTACCCATAACAGCCAGGCGCATGTCAGGAATATCGGGAAGGCCAGAAACTGCCGGAAGGTTTCCATCCATGTGCCCGGCTTGGGCAGGAAGCGTTGCAGGGCGGGGATAAAGGCCAGAACCAGATAAGGCAGTGCCAGCCCCAGCCCCAGAAACGCAAATACCAGCAAGGCAATAAACGTGTTCTGCGTCAGGGCGAAACCAATCGCGGCCCCCATAAACGGTGCGGTGCAGGGGGTGGCAACCAATGTTGCTAAAACCCCGGTGAAGAAGGACGCTGTATATCCACCGCCTTCCGCCAGATGCCCACCAATTCCGGCAAGCCCGGCCGAAAACTCAAAAAAGTTCATCAGGTTAAGGCCAATCAGGAACAGAAGATATATCAGCAGAATAATCACAACCGGGCTTTGCAGGTGGAAGCCCCAACCCACGGCGGACCCCGCACCTTGCAGGGCGATTAATAATCCGGCGATCGCAAGGAAGCTCAGGACAATTCCGCCTGTATAGGCAAGGCCGTGAATGCGCGCCTGTGTCGGGTCTTTCTGTGCTGTTTTTACAAGGCTAAGCGCTTTCAGCGATAAAACCGGGAATACGCACGGCATCAGGTTCAGGATTAAGCCACCCGCCAGTGCGAACAGCAAGATCATAACAAAAGGAAGCTGAGTTTCAGCACCGTTGGCGGATGAAGCGCTCGTGTTAAACAGGCCGGGGCTTTCTACATAAGTAATAAATTCCATGCCCCGGCGCGTGCCGTCTATATCCGGGTACGTTACCAGCAGGCGGGGGGATTGCAGCTCTTCCAGCTCTGCCCAGTTACGATCCCCGGCTTGCTGGCGCAGGATTAGGGTATCGCCCTCTAATGTCGTCTCTGCGCCCGCGTTATTATCAACAATGCCCCATTCCAGCGGGAATAATTCAAGGCCCGTGCAGGGCGTATCACCATGGTTACACCAAGCGGCGGAAGGAATTTTAACCTCGATGGTGCTCTCATCAAGCTTGCGCAATACAGCTTCTTCCGGGGCCAGTGTTGGCAATTCCCCGCGCGCGGCGGCCAGATAAGCGGCATTATCTTCGCCCATTTGTTCGCCGCCTTCCGGGTTAAGCGTCATATTATATGTGCCGTATTCGGGGATGCAGATATCTCGGCAGACCAGAATTTCCACATCCGCTGTGATTGAAATGGGCCCCGCCGGCAGCGTGTCGGGGGCTTTTAGTCTTTGCAGCAGGATGACATTTTCTTCGTAACCGTAATTGGTCATAGGCCCGAAAGGCAGCTTGTGGGGGATGGGCCATTCAATCTCGCTGACGCTAAAACCCTCCGGCAGTGACCATACCACGCGCGGATCGGACCCTGAATCGCCGGGGTTGCGCCAGTATGTATGCCATTCCGGGGCTATCGATTGCTCCACCCCTACCCAGATTTCCTCACCAGGGCGGATCACGGCGCGTTCCGGCAGCAGGCGGATCTTGACGTATTTATCAGCGGAATCGGGTGGCGTGTTCTGGGCCGAAGTCTCAGAAAATATACGAAAAACTCAATGTGATCAGGAAAAGAAAGCCCGTCAGAAATCGTGATAATGAAAACCGCATGATATGAAATCCCCTCAGAAAGATTTCCCATTAATATAAACGGACTGCCCGTGCAGGCAACCATGCAAACTTATTCGTCCCCATGCCTGTGAAGGTTACAGGCATGAAATATAAAAAAAGATTGTTCAGGGCCCGAATGCCCGGATAAACTAGCGTTTTATTGATTTTGTGCCTGTGTGAGGATTTTACTATGACATTATCGCCCGTACTTCCCCTTCCCCAAGATGATGCGCCGCTTTGGGCGCCTTCGGCTTCTCGTGCTGCTGCCAGTCTGCTGGCTGACTTTAAGGCGCGTATCGAAGCCAAAACCGGGAAGGAATTGATCGGCTATCAAGGGCTTTGGCAGTGGTCAGTCGATAACGTGCCGGAATTCTGGTCGGAATGCTGGGATTATTGTGGCGTGATTGGCGAGAAAGGCTCCGTTCTTTTAAAGGATGGCGACAAGATGCCGGGCGCGCAGTTCTTCCCGGAAAGTTCCCTCAATTATGCCGAAAACCTCTTGCGCCGCCGGGATGAAAAGCCCGCGATTATCTTCCGCAATGAAAAGGCTGAGGAGCGTGTTATCAGCACGGCGGAGCTTTATGATCAGGTCAGCCTGTGGCAGCAGGCGTTTAAAGATGCTGGCGTAAAAGCAGGAGATCGCGTGGCGGGTTATATGCCCAACATGCCGGAAACAATTATCGCCATGCTGGCGGCTTCCAGTCTGGGCGCGATCTGGTCATCCGCCTCGCCGGACTTTGGTGTGCAGGGGCTGGTTGATCGATTTGGCCAAATTCAGCCAAAAATACTGGTGGCGGTGGACGGGTATTATTACAATGGAAAAACGTTGGATTGCCTTGATAAAGTACGTGAAGCGCAGCCGCAAATTGAAGGGCTTGAGAAAACAATTATCGTTCCGTTTGTGAATGCCGCGCCGGATGTGTCCGGTCTTCAAAACGCTGTAACGGCTCCGGCTTTAATTGGCCAGTATCAGCCAAAAAAAAATTCAGTTTAACCGCTTGCCCTTCAATCATCCCCTCTTCATCATGTTTTCATCGGGTACGACCGGAAAACCCAAATGTATCGTACACGGGCAGGGGGGGGACTCTCCTTCAGCACCTGAAAGAACACAAGCTGCAATCCGATATTCAGCCTGAGGATAAAGTTTTCTATTTCACCACCTGCGGCTGGATGATGTGGAACTGGCTGGTCAGTGGTCTGGCTGCCGAGGCCTGTTTGATGCTGTATGACGGATCACCGTTTTACCCTGATGGAACAATGCTTTGGGCATGGGCGGAGAAGCATAAATGTTCCTTCTTCGGCACGTCTGCCAAGTATATCGATGCTTTGAAATCAGAAGGTTATAGCCCTGTGGATAAATTTGATCTGTCTTGTGTAAAAACCATCGCCTCTACAGGATCGCCACTCGTGCATGAAAGCTTCGATTACGTGTACGCGTCCATCAAAAAAAGACGTACACCTGGCCTCCATCTCCGGTGGTACGGATATTGTCTCCTGCTTCATGCTGGGTAACCCAATATCTCCTGTATGGCGCGGCGAGCTTCAGGGGGCGGGTCTCGGTATGGCCGTAAATATCCTAAACGATGACGGGCAGGTCTTGCCGGAAGGAAATAGCGGCGAGCTTGTCTGCCTGAAACCCTTCCCCTGCATGCCCATCGGTTTCTGGGATGATGAAGATGGCAAGCGTTATCATGACGCTTATTTCGACCGTTTCCCGAATATCTGGTGTCATGGCGACTGGGTGGAAAAAACACTGCATGGCGGGTTTATTATCCATGGGCGCAGTGATGCCACGCTGAACCCCGGCGGGGTGCGCATCGGCACGGCGGAGATATATAGGCAAGTAGAGCAAGTGGAAGCGGTTGCCGAATCCATTGCCGTGGGGCAGGACTGGCAGGGCGATGTACGAGTGATTTTGTTCGTGCGCTTGAAGCCCGGCTTTGCGTTAGATGAAGCGTTGGAAAAAGAGCTGAAAACACGTATCCGCATGGGCGCTTCGCCGCGCCACGTGCCGGCTAAAATTATTGCTGTGACCGACATCCCCCGCACCAAAAGCGGCAAGATTACGGAGCTGGCCGTGCGCGATATCATCTGTGGGCGGCCTATCCGCAACAAGGAAGCGCTGGCTAACCCGGAAGCGCTGGATTTGTATAAGGATTTGCCACAGCTGCAATCATAAAAAATCCCGCTTGCGGGATTTTGGGCTTTATGTCATCAATGAAGGCATGACAAGCATTCTGCTGCCATCGCCGCGCGTAATATTCACAGCCATTCTGGCTGTGGCGGCTGTTGTGGCAGCAGCAATCGCGGCGGCAGCGGCGGCGGGTACGCCCGCATAACGTAAGCCCATAGTGCAATAGCGCACGCCCCAAGAAAAAAATTCCAAAAACAACGTTTCTGTCCCTTTGCGCTCTTGCATGGCGCAGGGATGAAGATTTATAGATGAAAGATAATCAATTATGCTAAACCCTGTTTTAGTAAGAGACTACGACCGTTACGACCCGATGCAGCGCGAAAAATATGAATCCGGAAAGCCGCTTTTTGAGGAACAATACCCTCTGAACAAGGCATTATGCGGCATGAGCCCCAATATGGCGGCGGAGCTGATGAATTACGCCCGTGAGAAAGGGCCGGATGTTATTAGCCTTGCGCAAGGCGAAGGCTGTATGCCGACACCTGATTTCATCGTGGATGCCGCGGCGAAGGCTCTGAAAGAAGGGAAAACATTCTATGGTCGCCCTTTGGGGCTGCCGGAGCTGCGCGAGGAAATTTCCGATTATTACAAGCGCATATACGGCTTTAGCAATATCAGCCCGGAGCGCGTATTTGTAACGACATCCGGTTCCAACGCCATGAACCTGACGCTGCGGGCCGTGCTGAATAAGGATGATGAAGTTGTCGCCATTACTCCCATCTGGAAAAATCTGCTGGGGGCGGTGGAGTTATCAGACGCACATGTGCGGCAGGTGGGGCTGACTGACGGGCCGGATGGCTGGTCGCTGGATATGGACAAGCTGTTTGCGGCGTGTAATGAGAAAACAAAAGCCATTTTGGTGGTTTCCCCGTCCAACCCCACGGGCTGGATGATTTCAGCGGAGCAGATTCAGGAAATTCTGGCCTTTGCGCGAGAGCGCGGTATTTGGGTGATCTCTGATGAGGTTTATGGCCGCCTTGTCTATGAAGGCACGCGTGCGCTCAGCTTCCTTGATTACGCGCAGGATGATGACCTGCTGATGGTTATTAACAGCTTTTCCAAGACATGGGCCATGACGGGCTGGCGGCTGGGCTGGATTGTCGGCCCGGCTTTTATGGACGATAAAATTCGCCATATATCCATCTATAACAATTTATGTGTGGCGCCCTTTACCCAATATGCAGGCATCGTGGCCTTGCGGGAGGGGGAGGAATTTATTCAGAACCAGCTTAATCTATGGCGCAAGACACGAGATCTGCTGATGGAAACGCTGGGGCAACACCCCCGCGTGCATTTGAGCAAGCCGGAATCGTCTTTCTATGCCTTTTTTAAGGTGGATGGGGAGCCGGATTGTATCGATTTTTGCTACCGGCTGATTGATGAAGCCGGGGTGTCGCTGGCGCCTGGTATTACGTTTGGCGATTGCTCCAAAAGCTATATACGCATGTCATTCGCTTGTTCGCGCGCTAAAATGGAAAAAGCACTGGACCGTCTGGTCAAGGCGCTGTAAACCTTGTGCCCATGCGTGGTTACTTCGGCATGGGTGTAGAGGGCATCAGCAAGGAAGGGAATGTCGGCAATCTGGTCCGGTCTTCCCATTCTTTTGGCGCCAGTTTCTTTTTTTTCTATCGCACCAGAGGTGGATATCGAAGCCATGCGCGTATCCGACACATCCGGTGCGTTCGATCACGTTCCCTATTACCAATATGACAGTGCCAAAAAGCTGGCCTTACCGATGGAATGCGCCTTGGTGGGGATTGAGTTGACCGATGATGCTGTGGATTTACCGAGCTTTCGTCACCCAACCCGCGCCGCCTATGTGTTGGGGCCGGAAATGGGGCATCTTTCCCAAGCTATGCAGGATCAATGCGCGCATATCATCAAGATTCCCATGAAATTCTGCGTGAATGTCGGTGTGGCGGGGGCGCTTGTGATGTATGATCGCATGCTGTCCATGGGCCGGTTTGCGGAGCGTCCGGTGCGGGCTGGTGGTCCTTTGGAGGTTCTGGCACCTACTCAGAACGGATTACGCAGGAAGCTCCGCAGTCGTAAAAAATTTTAAAATTCAGGAAGGGATTGAGCAGGCTTTTGATCCCCGTCAGCTTGATGGGGGCCGAGGTCACTACCATGCAGACGCATCCGGCCTGGGGGCAGGCTTGCGAGCTGTGGGTGATCGTTTCATCGGCCACCAGCAGATCACCGCGGCGGTAAAGCGCGCCGTTCTCAATAACCGCGCCGTTTAAAACAAGCGTGATCTCAAGCCCACCATGGCAATGTTCCGGGGTTTTGAGGCCGGGATTAACCTTCATAAACCGGGCCTTGCTGGCACAGTCACCAAGGGCAATGTCGTAGGCAGCAAAGCCTTTTCCAACGGAATTCCATGTAAATGATGTGCAGCCTTGCATGGGTTCTTGCAGCGGATGAGGCAGATTTCCAAGTTCTTCCGGCAGATTTTGACAATTATAGTCGCTGCAGGCTTTGTTCGGACAGATATCGGCGGTGATCGCTGCCATAATGCGGTCCTTGGCGCTTAAGCTCATTGGCGCGGGGGGGCAATCTTTTTCCAGCAGCGCACCCGCCAGATGCTCACAAGCCTGGGTCAAAGCGCGGGCTTTGGGGGACAGAGTAAGATGCGCCGCCACAACCAACGACTGGGCGCGGTCCAGCACACCAAAAGCATAAGCCATCAGCAGGCTTTGGTATGTATCACCATATTGTTCTTCCTTATGGTCTAGGGCCATAATTTTTTTACCTTTTCGTCTCCCCGCAGCTTTTCCAAAGCCAGCCTGATTCGGGATTTAATCGTACCCAGCGCAATGCCCGTTTCAGCAGCGATCGCAGCATGAGGTTTATCCTCATAAAATGATTTTCTGATCAAAAAGGCCTGTTCTTCCGGCAGCGAGTTGATCAAATTATCCAAAGCCTCTTCTTCTTCTGACTTTGCCAGCGTTTCGTCCGCAAGCGCCCTGTCATCCTCTACTACATAAAGTGGATCGTCCTGATCCACCTCCACATATTTTACCTTCCGCAGCGCATCGACCCGTTTGTTCCGGGCGACTGTATATATCCAGGTGCTGGCCCGGGCTTTGGCGGGGTCATAACTTTCCGCCCGTTGCCATACGGCAAGCATGGTTTCTTGAGCCAATTCATCGGCCTGCGCTTCGGATATCCCCGCTTTCATCAGGAAAGATTTGACCCGCGGTGCGAAATAATCAAACAGCGCGGCAAAGCTCTCCTTGTTACGCTCTTTACCTATGGCAATAAGCATATCCTCAAAAGAGGGGAGGGCTTCGCCCGAAGCAATATCACTTCCGTCACGAGGGGTTGGTTTTGGTACCATACCGGCATTAAGAAGTATTTATCACAGGGCGTAAAGCCTTTTCCTGTTTATACGTTGGAAGGGCTCATCTGGATTTTTTTGTTGGAAAAAAATATAAATCAGGCTTTTTTCATTTGCTTGGCTGTGGCGAGGGGATTAGGGTATGGCAACGAAAAGTAATTCAACAGATAAAAGGATGAAAATGTTACGCTATTTCCTGATTATGTTGGCCTTGTGCGTTGTGGGCGTGGCCCCCGCCCGTGCCGAAGACCCTGAGCTTATTGGGCGTCATGGCGAATGGATGGCCTATAAGTTCATGGAAAACGGAACCAAGGTTTGTTATATGGCAAGCCAGCCGAAATCCGCGAAGGGTAATTACAGCAAGCGCGGCGATGTATTCGCCCTGATCACGCACCGCCCTTCTGAAAACACCAAGAACGTATTTAGCTATATCACCGGCTATACTTATAAGCCGGAAAGTGAAGTTACCGTAACGATCGGCAAGGAAACATTCACACTGTTTACGGATAACGACCGCGCTTGGACGCCAGATGATGTGACGGATCAGGCGTTGACTAACGCCCTCCGCAAGGGATCGCAAATGGTGGTGAAGGGGGTTTCTTCACGCGGTACGAATACGACGGACACGTTTAGCCTGAAAGGCAGCGGTGCGGCGCATGATGCTATTACTAAGGAGTGCGGCCTTTAAAAGCTTGCTTTCGATGGGGAGTTTAGATGATGAAGCACATTCAGGTATCCCGGCGGTTTAAGTTAACGCGTGACGTTACGACGGAAGATCTCAAATCTACGTTGCTTGACTCCCTGCGGAGCGCTTTTGACATTGAAAAGGTTGAAGACAGCGGTGAAAAACTAAGGATTACGGGCACGACAGGTGGACGTGATTCCATTAATCGCCATGCCCGGGTTAATCTGGATGTTCGTGTTATGAAGCAGCAGGAAATGGCACGTTTTATTGTTACGGGAACGTCCGGTATGGCCCGTTCGCTGCTGATTGGCTATATCGGTCTGGTGATATTGGTCCTTTTGGCAGGGCTTCTGCCGGGGTCAATTGAAACCAGCGGCGTTGATTCAGATGCACTCGATACACTTGTTTTGATGGTGTTCGGTATTTTTATCTTTTATGATATAAATAAGAAAATCGGGGAACCTAAAGAGTATCTCGATTCTATCCTACAATCGCTGGAAACGGAGTTTGGCTAGAGTTTACTTCCGGATCCACGCGTCTTTACCATAGTCTTGGCAAACTAGGGATCTTGTGATAAACGATCATAGATTTTATTTTGAGGAACATTATGGAATAGCCCGGGTGAGGGTTGCGTATAGCGCTTCATCGCACGAATTGCTGTTTCCCAAGAAGAAGACAATGTATTTAAAAAGAAACCTGAAAGACCTGATGACTATGAATGTGGCGCTTCATCGCCTCGTGCCGGTTCGTCAGCGTTATTTGCGCAATCGTGCCGGGCGGGTGCGTCTGCGCTATTCTCTGGGGATGGCGGCGTGTTTTATTCTGGCACTTAATGCCGCTTGGGGGTCATTCTCCTCATATTCCGGGTTCAGTGGTGATTCTATTCTTGCCAGCATTGAAAGCTCGTTTGGCGGCAGCGATGAATTTGATATGGCCTATGTCGATGGGTTTGGCTACCCGGAGGAATCATACAGCCTGAAAGGCCATATGAATGGCGGTTTTCCTGATATCGACAAGGTTCTGAAATCCAAAGGACCTGTGACGGCGGAGCTTGAAATTGAAAAAGGCCAGACACTCGCAGGCTTGTTGCAAAAAGCAGGTGTTGCCGGTGATGAGGCTTATAATGCTGTGAAATCAATTAGCGAATATGCCGATCCACGCAAAATTCTGCCGGGACAAAAGCTCCGTGTTCGTCTTGAACCCAAGGCCGAAGAAGAAGAGGGGGTTGTCCTGACGGATCTCATGATGCCGCTGGACAAGCTGAAATTTGTAACTCTGAAAAAGGGTGATGCAGGCTACGCTTCCGAAGTACATGAAAAACAGGTCACCAAAGTGGCGCGTGCCGGGTATACAACCATCGAAACATCGCTCTATGGTTCAGCAGCGCGGTCCGGTATTCCTTCGCCTGTAATTGCAGAAGTGATCAGGATTTATTCCTGGGATATTGACTTCCAGCGTGATATCCGCAAGGGCGACAAGATCGAGGTCCTGTACGACGCCTATGAAACGGAAGATGGCGATACCGTAAAATACGGCGATATCATGTTTGCGAACTTAAGTATTGGCGGGCGTGATGTTGCGCTTTACCGTTTTGAAATGGAAAACGGTAAGACCGATTATTTTGACCCCAAAGGCCACAGCATCAAGAAAACCCTGATGAAAACCCCGATTGACGGCGGGCGCATTACCTCCGGTTTTGGCATGCGCAAGCACCCGATTTTGGGATATAACAAAATGCACAAGGGTATGGATTTCGGGGCGCTGTGGGTACACCTATCTATGCTGCGGGCGATGGTACAATCGAAAAACTGGGGCGCAATGGTGGCTACGGTAATTACGTCCGTATCCGTCACAATGGGCGTATCAAGACTGCTTATGCCCACATGCACAAATTTGCCAAAGGTTTAAAGGGCGGCAGCCGTGTTGAACAAGGCGATGTTATCGGTTATGTGGGGACGACAGGCCGCTCCACCGGGCCTCACTTGCATTATGAAGTTCTGGTGAACGACAAGCAGGTTAACCCCAACAGCATTGATTTGCCGACAGGCGAGCAATTGGCAGGTAAAGAACTGAAACGCTTCAAGGCTTTGGTCGAAAAAGCCAGGCAGCAATACGTATCGCTGAGCAAAAGCTTCAAATTCGCGGCCTTTAATGATGGCAGTGAACCACCGAAGCCCACCAAAAAATCTGGTTAATATTTCTTACAGAGAAAGCGCAGGGTAAAAACCCCTGCCATGATGCCGGCCATGGCAAACCAGAAGGCTGCATATGACGCATGGTTATTATTGATCTGCGGCTTGGTGGCATCGGTCAAAGGCAGGTTGGTGAGGCTGCTATCATCCCGCGTTTGCCGCAAGGCAAGCGGGGCGACTTCGTTACCATCACCAAGGGCAGCTTGAAACGCGAGGACGGAAACCCGGTACCATTCTTTTGTATCCGCAGGGTTGTCGGGCGTAAACATATTGGGGGTCGGAAAACGCCCGATTTCTCCGGTAAGGGAAATAGAACCGGATGGAGACTCAGGCAGATCATAGCCTTGCGGGACCCAGCCGCGATTTACAATCACAATCCGGCCTTCGCCTATATCTAGCGGCGTATAGATATGCGCCCCGGCCTTGCCGTCATAACTGCGGGGGATGAGCTTGACGGCGGCGTTATCTAGCCAATGCCCCTGAAGCGTGCCGGGTTTATAAAGCTGGGCTTCATCGGAAAAATCATCAAAAGTCAGGGATTCTTGCGGGGTTTCCTGCCATCTTGCTATCTGAGCCAGGAATTCTTCTTTCTGTGCCAGCCTTTGTAATTGCCATGTGCCAAGCCCGCAGAGTACTGAGATGCCGCCCAAAGTCAGGATGCTGGCAACAAGCGGCGGTTTTTGGAAGCGGTAAGGCATGGAGCTAAAATGTCTATGACCAGTCGCGATGCTTGAATTGCAGGGCAATGATATAGGCCTTCAACGGGCGCAGCGTGCCGATGGTAAGAGCCAGCGCCAGAATGCCCCAGACAACGGCATGCACCCAGACCGGCCAGTGGAAAGCATATTCCACCCACAGGGCAATCGGCACCAGAAGGAAACCCAATATAAAGACAAGGAAAACGGCAGGACCGTCAGCGCTGTCGCTTTTATCGAAGCGCAAATGGCAATTCGGGCATTCCTTGCGGACATCCAGCGTGAAACCGGGGGCGTAGAGCGAGGCTTCCTTGCAACGGGGGCACAGGCATTTCCAGCCTGTTTTTAGCATATCCGGGTCGGGAAGCAGGGCAGGGAGCATAGAGCGCTTCCACCTTACTCAGCCGGAAGCGGCGGCACCAGAGATTCAATCGGTGGAACGTCAGCGGCAGGCTCAGAAGCTGTAGCTTCCTCAGCCGGGGCCTCTTCTTCTCTTATCTCTGCTGTTGTCTCTTCCGTAGTGGTAGAGGCATCCGTAGTTCCGGCACCAGCTTCTACGCTGGCGCTGATGGCGGGCGGCGCTTCCGGCTCGGCCTTTGGTGTGTGGTCGATACCGGCCATGCTGCCCCACCAGTAAATAGCAATAAACAGGAACAGCCAGACTACGTCAACGAAATGCCAGTACCAGGCAGCAGCTTCAAAACCGAAATGGCTTTTGGGTGTAAAATGACCGGCGCGGGCGCGGAACCAGCAAACAGCAAGGAACACCGTTCCTACAAACACGTGGAACCCGTGGAAACCTGTCGCCATATAGAAGGTGGAGGCATAGATACCGTCCGTAAACCCGAAATGCGCATGTGTGTATTCATAAATCTGGAAGCACAGGAAAATAAAGCCCAGAAACACCGTCCAGCCCAAGGCCTGTACGGCTTCCTTCTGGTGACCCTCGATAATCGCGTGGTGCGCCCATGTAACTGTGCAGCCGGAAAGCAGCAGGATCATTGTCATCATGAAGGGCAGTTCAAACGCTGGAATCGTGTGGATTTCCGCGGGGGGCCAGACATAACCGATGGCTTCAACCGGGAACAAGGCCGAGCTGAAAAATGCCCAGAAAAACGCCACGAAGAACATGACTTCCGAGGCGATGAACAGCGTCATCCCGTACCGAAGGCCGATTTGCGCGATGGGTGAGTGCGCTTTTTCAACAACGGCTTCGTGAATCACGTCTTTCCACCAGAACCACATTGTCGCCAGAATGCCCAGAAAACCAAGCGGTGCAAGGAATTTTCCGACTGTAATCCCGTTCAAGTCCACCTTATGCATGAACAAAACCATACCGAAGGTAAACAGCCCGGCAACCAGAGCGCCGACAAGCGGCCAGATGCTGGGGTTTACAAGGTGATAGGGGTGAGGTTTACCGGTTGTGGTGAATTCGATGTGATGATCGGCCATGGAAAAAGCTCTGTTTTCTTTGAATTTTTAAGGTTAATTGACTGGCGCTTTTATAACACCATCTTCGGCATTGTAAAAGGCTTCGAGCGCGGTATCAAGCTCTTCTGACTCAGCACGGTAGAAAGTGTATGAGAGTGTGATCACATCGACATCATCCATGTTGGGATCATCGTTCAAAGCCGGGTCAACATAGAAAAGCACGGGCATCGAAACATCCTGCCCCGGCGCCAGGATCTGTTCATCAAAGCAAAAACACTGGATTTTGTGAAAATATTTCCCGGCCTTGAGCGGGGTGACATTATAAAGCGCCGTGCCGCCTACCGGAATTTTCATGGGATTTTTGGCATGGTAATTGGCCAGCCCTTTCTGGCCCAGCTGTATGGTAATCTCTCGCTGCTCAGGCTTGAATGTCCAGGGCATGTTATGGTCGACATCGGCATTGAACTGTACTTTGACCGTGCGTTCCAGCACGGTATCCGGCAGGCTGGCGGCGCGCTGCGTGGTGCCGCTAAATCCCGTAACCTGACAAAACAGCGAATAAAGCGGAACGGAAGCGAAAGAGAGCCCCACCATAGCCACCACAATTCCCAGCACACGCAGCCCCATCCGCGCATTGCGGCGGGCGAGTTCCGGGTCGTATGGGGAGTTTTGGCTCATGAGGGGGATATAGCGCGAAACGGGCTTAAAGGCAAAGCCCTATTCCATCATGTCGTAATAAAGCTCAAGCTCGTCTTTATAGTTATTAACGGCAGCTTCGCGGTAGCGCACGTAATTGGCGCGGCGTTCGTCAAGTTGCTGGCGGAATCTCTTTTGTTCTTCGATATACTGGAAGCGCCGCGTGTAATAATCGCAATAACGCCACAGTTCAGGATCGTCCGTTTTTTCCAGCATGGGGTTATCGGGGACGCCGCATTCATAAGTTTCCTGCGCCGATGCCGGGAAGGACATCAGCAGGAACGCTGCAAAAGCCAGTGATATCAATGAAAAAAGACGCATGGAACCATACCCTCAATCGTTTAAGGATACAGGATTTTTAGTGTTTACGCAAAACGTTCGACAGCCAGCGGCCCGAAAGATTGTGTCGTGGGCATTAACTCAATGCGGTTAATATTGACATGGGTGGGCAGACTGGCAGCCCAGAACACGCTTTCCGCGACATCATCGGCGGTAAGGGGTGTGGTGCCCGCATAAACAGCCCCCGCTTTTTCTGTATCGCCTTTAAAGCGCACGGTTGAAAACTGTGTTTCGACCATGCCGGGCTCAATATTCGTGACGCGGATATTGGTTCCCGCCAGATCGGCCCGCAGGGCGAGGGAAAACATTTTTACAAAGGCTTTTGATGCGCAATATACATGCCCGCCGGGGTAAGGGTAATTCCCGGCGGTGGAGCCGATATTGATGATATGCCCCTTTTTCCGGGCGGTCATGCCATCCAGCACAAGGCGGGTCATGGTAACAAGACCCTTATTATTCACGTCAATCATGGTTTCCCAGTCGGCGGGGTCGGCTTTTGGCGCAGCGTCCTGCCCCAGGGCAAGGCCCGCATTATTGATCAGGAGGCCGATATCCTGAAAATCTGCCGGGATGTTTTTGACGAAAGCTTTGATGGAATCCGGATCCGACATTTCGGCAACGCCCGTGCAGACGTCATGCCCGGCGAGGTTGGTTTTTTAGCGCTTCCAGCTTGTCCGGGTTACGGCCTGCCAGAATAAGGCGGCAGCCAGCCGCGGCAAATTTACGGGCAAAGGCCTGACCGAAATCGCCGGTGGCGCCTGTAATCAGAACAGTCTTGGGCAGATAAGCCGGATTAGTAACCATGGGTAACCGGGCCCATTTTGATGATGGTGATCGCAAATAAAATCAGGCACAGCCCCATCACAATTGCCAGCACGGAGAGGTTTTTTTTTCAGCTTTTTCTTATGCAGATCGCTATGCGGCATGGAAGTGTCCTTATCCTTATACGATCATCAACGCCAAAAACAGCGCAAACAGGTAAAAAACGGAATAACCGAACATGGCTTTAGCGTGCTTTAAATCGTCAGACGCCAGAACCCGGCAGGCGGTCAGCACAAAAAATCCGCTCAATACGGCGGCGCTGATGCCGTATGCCATGCCGGCATACCCTAAAAGCCAAGGCATTAACGTGACAGGCAGCAGGATAAGGGTATAGGCCAGCATCTGGATTTTCGTAGAGCGTGCGCCGGAGGTCACGGTCATCATCGGGATGCCGGCACGTTTATAATCTTCATTGGCAAAGAGGGAGAGCGCCCAGAAATGCGGCGGTGTCCAGAGGAAGATAATCAGGAACATAAGGCATGGCATCAGCGAAATATCGCCTGTGGCCATCGCCCAGCCGATCATGGGCGGAAAGGCCCCGGCAGCGCCGCCGATCACGATATTTTGCGGCGTTGAGCGCTTCAGCAGCACGGTATATATCAGCACGTAAAACAGATTCCCGGCCGCCAGCAGCGCCGCCGCCATCCAGTTCAACGCCAGCCCCATCACCATGACAGAGAGGATGGAACAGATAATGCCAAAGCCCAGCGCGTCATCCGCTTCGATTTTGTTCAAGGGCAGGGGGCGGTTCATCGTGCGTTTCATCACGGCATCGATATCGCGGTCATACCACATATTAATGGCCCCGGCCGCGCCCGCGCCCAGCGCCAGATAGGCCATGCCGATAAACGCCAGAAAGGGGTGGATATTAGCGGCGCCCGGTGCAATCCAGAATCCGGCAAAGCCCGTGAACACCACGAGGCTCATCACCTTGGGCTTTAAAAGAGCGATATAATCGGCCACGCGGGCTTCATTTTTATGTTCCGCCTGTGCAAGGGAAGCGCTGCTGGTCATGATATCTGTATAGAACCCGCTCGCAGGCAGGGCAAGAAAAATCAGAGTAAAGCAAGAGCAAAGCCTATTCCGTCAATTTTAAGAATGGCATCGATTATTTCAGGCTCACTGTCATCTTTTTTGCTGCGAGGTCCCAAAAAGGGTGCAGGCTTTGCTTCCGGATTATTGGATAGCAGGTTATCCAGCCATTCCAGCATCATGTCGCGTTGAGTATCAGACCAGTCCGGTGTTTCATTTTCTGCAATCATACTACGGGTTTGGCGTCCCAGATCCAACAGCTGTTCCGTTTGGCCAGCGCTAAAGTCAAAATCCTGATAATTCTCTATGACGTACTGGAGACGTTCGGCGGCGCGCTCAATATCGCCGTTATTCAGAAGCTTTTGAATGCGGGCCAATTCATGGGCTTCCTTATCCGGTGGTGCCAGATCAAGTGTTTCCAACCCTTCAGTTTCTGTGGAAGCAGCTGCTGATGAGCCGCGCTTGCTTTGCGTTGTCTCATCAAGCGGGTCAAATAAACGTCCCCGTGCTTGCTCAAATCCGCCGCTTATGTGACGGAATAACGAATCCCCGGATGGGATATCATAAGCTTGCGCAGCTGAGATCATGCCAAAACGGTAGCATTTTTATTTATGGGAATGCAAATTTGCAGATAAAAAAATCCCCGCCGGAGCGGGGATTTCGAAGTATTACACCATTTTCGGCTGGATATCGAATTGGTGGAACGGGGGCGGTGACGATACCGTCCATTCCAGCGTCATGGATTGTGGCTGAACATTCCAGTAATTAGCGCCCACGCGGCGGCCCATTGTCAGTGTCACGAACACCACCAGAATGAACCATACCGTGCTGCCCCCGGCGATATAACCACCGATGGATGAAATGTGATTCCAGTATTCAAACGCGTCAGGATAATCAATGTAACGGCGCGGCATCCCTTGCAGCCCCAGGAAGTGTTGCGGGAAGAACAGCGTGTTCACGCCGATAAAGGTCGTCCAGAAGTGAATCTGGCCCATCCATTCGGGGTACTGACGGCCCGACATCTTGCCGATCCAGTAATAGAAACCGGCAAACAGAGCGAACACGGCGCCCAGTGACAAAACATAGTGGAAGTGCGCCACAACGTAATATGTGTCGTGCAGGGCGATATCCATCCCGGCATTGGCCAGAACCACGCCCGTTACACCGCCAATGGTGAACAGGAAGATAAAGCCAATGGCAAACAGCATCGGGGTTTTGAACTCAATCGAACCGCCCCACATTGTGGCAATCCAGCTGAAGATCTTGATCCCGGTGGGAACGGCGATAATCAGCGTAGCGGCTGTAAAGTAAGCACGGGTATCGACATCAATACCGGCCGTGTACATGTGGTGTGCCCATACAACGAAGCCCACAACTCCGATTGATACCATGGCATAAGCCATGCCGAGATAGCCAAAAATAGGCTTTTTGGAGAAGGTCGACACGATGTGGCTGATAATCCCGAAAGCGGGAAGAATCATGATGTACACTTCAGGGTGACCAAAGAACCAGAACAGGTGCTGGTACAAAAGCGGATCGCCGCCGCCTTCAGGCTTGAAGAAGCTTGTGCCGAAGTTACGGTCAGTCAGCAGCATGGTGATCGCGCCCCCCAGAACCGGCACAGCCAGAACCAGAAGGAAAGCCGTTACCAGCATGCCCCATACGAATAGCGGCATTTTGTGAAGCGTCATGCCCGGTGCGCGCATGTTGAAAATGGTGGTGATGAAGTTTGCCGCGCCCAGAATCGAGCTGGCACCGGCAAGGTGCAGGGCAAAAATCGCCATATCAACCGACATACCCGGATGCCCCAGCGAGCTGGAAAGCGGAGGATATACAGTCCAGCCGGTACCCGCGCCGCCATCAACAAAGGCGGAGCCCAAAAGCAGAGCAAAGGCGGGAATCAAAAGCCAGAAGGAAATATTGTTCAAACGCGGGAAAGCCATGTCCGGCGCGCCGATCATAAGCGGCAGGAACCAGTTTCCAAACCCCCCGATCAACCCCGGCATAACCACAAAGAACACCATGATCAGCCCGTGCGCGGTAATAATCACGTTCCAGAGGTTTCCATCCGGGTTCCCGGCGGCATCGGTCAGGAATTGCACACCGGGTTCTTGCAGCTCAAGGCGCATCATCATCGAAAACGCGCCACCAATCAGGCCGGCAATGATTGAGAAGATGATATAAAGCGTGCCGATATCCTTATGGTTTGTCGACATAAACCAACGGACGAAAAAGCCGGGCTTGTGATCATGATGATCATCATGCCCGTGATCGGCGGTGGCTGCGTGTGCTGAACTCATTTTTGGTGTCTCCTTAATTCCGGATCTTCTAATTCAGGTTTTATTGGTTGGCTTCAGCGGTTTCTGTCGCTGAAACTGTGATGGATTTAACAAAGCTTGTGGCGGCATCCAGATCAGTTGCGGCCAGTGCGGCCCATTCTTCGAATTGCTCAGGCGATACGGCGTGAACTTCAATCGGCATAAATGCGTGGTTTTTACCGCATAGCTCGGAACACTGACCGTAATAAACACCGGGCTTTGTAATGTGAACCCATGTTTCGTTCAGACGGCCCGGCACGCTGTCCTTTTTCACGCCAAAGGCAGGGATGGTCCAAGCGTGGAGAACATCAGCCGCTGTCGTTTGCAGAGAAATGTTTTTGCCCACGGGCAGCACAACCGGGTTGTCGGTGGAAAGATTACGAATCTGCCCGGCGCTGGCATCAATGTCGGCATCCGCCACCATGTTAGACAGGAAGCTGATATCGCCGTTATCCGGGTATTCATAACCCCAATACCACTGGTAACCGGTGATTTTCAGGGTCATATCGGGGGATTCTGCACGGTCCGTATAATACAGCAGCGGCAGGGACTGAATGGAAATCACGATCAGAATCACCACTGGTACGACCGTCCAGATAATCTCGATCAATACGTTATGTGACGTGCTGGAGGGGGTCGGATTAGCACGCTTGTTGTAACGTATCATAACCCAAAGCAGCAGAATCAGTACAAATACTGAAATCGCGCTGATGATCCAGATCATAAAGTCATGGAAATGGTGAATACGTTCCGCCGAGGTTGAGGCGGCGTCTTGCATATTTAAATACCCATCTATCGGGTAAGCCGCAAAAACCTGCGCTGAGGCAAGGGATAAGGCCAAAAAGGCGAAAGTGGTGGCGAGTGTCCGTAATGTTTTCATGGATAATGCTCTTATGATTTTTTCTTCTTTTATTCCATTTGCAGATATTTGCAAGAAGCAGTTTAGCCGATTTTTGCGCCGCCGCCAGAACTTTTGCAGAAATATGCCGATGTTATACCTAGCGCATGCAGGGCGGCTGTTTCCGCCCGCAATATCGCTGGGCCAAGGGATATGGCATGGCATGCTTTGATACTCAAGGCTTTTTCAATTTCCTTAGGGCTAAAGCCACCCTCCGGGCCGATCAGCAGTGCTGGCGGCGCTGCTGGGGTTGTTTTATCAAGGAAATCCAGTAAATGGGGGGCATCATGACGTTCTGCGCAGAGCAGGATATCGGGCCCTTGCCAGCTGCCGAGAAGTTTTTCGAAGGGGTGAGCCGGGTGCAGAACGGGTTTTTCCAGCCGTTCACACTGTTCCAGTGCTTCAATCATTTGGGCTGCCAGCCGGTCTTCGTTGATTTTCCGGGCTTCGGTGCGCTCGGTAATAACCGGGTGCAGATCGGTGACTCCCAACTCCACTGCTTTTTCAATCAGGATATCCATGCGGTTCTTCTTGATGGGCGCGCAGATCAAATGAATGCGCGGAGGTGCCGATGGCTGAGGAATAATTTGTTCTTGAATCCGGACGATAGCTTCCTTTTTACCGATAGCTTCCAGCGAAGCGATAAATTCACCGTCACGGCCGTTAAACAGCCGCAGTTCATCCCCTTCCTTCTTGCGCAGGACATTCCGTAAGTAATGTGATTGGGGGGTGTTGAGAAGCGCGCTTCCACCGGTTTGCAGGGGATCATTTACGAATAGCCGCGGCAAAGTATGCAGATTGCTCATAGGGGCAGGGGCCTAGCTGTGCTTTTCAATGGCCACTTTAACAAGAGCCTTCAGCTCTTGCGCCGCCGGACCGCCATCATCGCGGATGTTATGGCGGAAGGCGGCGTTCATGGCATCAACATGCGCTTGTACGATGATACGCTGGGCATCACGGTCCAGCTTGGTTTCAATAATATAATCGCGCAAAGATTCGCCGAAATCCGACATCAGGGTATAGCCGCACATGCCGGCGATATCCTTGATTTCATGGGCGAGTGTAAAAACTTCCTGCGCTAGTTTTTCGCGGGTGGATGAGGGACCAGCATCCGCCATTTCCTTCCATTTGGCGGAGAGCTTTTCCAGCACATGTTTGACCACCGTATCGCAATCTTTGCAGAAATCGGCGATCAGCTCATCCGCTTTTTCGATCATGCCGGGCTCCAGCGCGCCTTCATGGCTGCTGTTGGGATCACCCCCCGCCTTGGCTTTCAGGCGGTTGATGCGGTGGAAGAGTTCTACCTGGTCGTTATCAGAGCTGCTCATGGTTCACCTTTATCATCTCGGCTTGTATTTTACGGCGGTCAGGGCCCTTGAACGCCATATCCTGTCGGCGGCGGTCAGGGCCGAAGAAGTTCTCGGTTTTTACAAAAGCACGCGGTTTGTCAATGATGGATAGAATGCGCCCTGCCAATGTGGCCCCGGATACCGGCTTGACCAGAGCTTCATTGGCACCGTTATCGCGCGCCGTTGCGATAACTTTTTGTGTCGTATAAGCGCTTAAAAGCAGAACGGGCAGGAATTTAATGTTATCGGCTTCGTGGCTTCTGATCCATTCCAACAGCTCAACGCCGGAACCTTGCGGCATCAGCCAGTCCGTCAGTACGATATCGATACCCTTGATATCGCTTCCTTTTTTACGAGCCTGTGTGATGGTCAGGATGCCAATCGCCTCATTCCCGCCCTCACATACCAGAACATCGCCAACCCCAAATGAGCGCAACATCGAAGCAATCAGCGTCTGCATGGACCGGGAATCTTCAACCAGAAGCACATTCAGGTTTTTAAGGTCGTACGTTGTGACGTCATCATCCTTATTGCGGAAGATGTTCGATGATTTACCTTTTTGATCAAGCGGGTGGGGCATGAAAATAAAACCCTAAAGAAGAACAGGGTTTCATTATAAGCACTATTTAAAGGCTTGTCACCTCTGGCTATAGCGTGATTTTCGTTAAAGTGTCGCGCAAGGCTTCCGCCGTACGGTGGAGGGATTCATTCCAATCCCCCGCGCCGTCACCATCAGCGCCGTCCGATACGTATTTCAGGCACAGGAACGGGATTTTTTCGCGCTGGCAAATGAGGGCAAGGGCATAGGCCTCCATCTCCACCACGTCAAAACGCTCAGCCTGTTCGGATGTATCGAAATTATCGCCCGTGCCGCATACGCCTGTGGGGAGCGATTCTATCGTCTTGCCGTAGCTGATCTCGACCGGGTCGTCCGAAAACGGGGTTTGGTAAAGCGGGATACCAAGCGGCGTCACATCCATATCGCGCTGGATAAAGCCCGTGCAGTTTACAATCGTGCCGCCCTTATGCTTGCGGCTGCCGGCTGTGCCCATATTAACGACCATGGAGGGCTTGCCCTTCTCGGCAATATGTTTCATCAGGCCATAAGCGGCATTCACCTTGCCGATGCCGGTGTGCAGAACATCATAATCCGGGAACACATCCTGACTTTCTTCCTTCATGGCAAATACGAGTAAGGGTTTCATATCTTATAAATGTCCTTTCCTGAAAAAGAAGGCGGCAACGGCCAAACACGCCAGCGCAATGCCTGTAAAATAATGCAGCACGGAAAACCCTGCCGCCAACATAATGGTAGCGATAAGCGAAGATGAAAAAATAAGCAAGGCATCGATCATGGAATTAGCAGCCACCACGCGGGCTTTTTCATGTTCCTTCGCGCGGGCCTGCACCAGCGCCCGTAAGGGGATCACATATAGACCGCCCGCCAGCGCCAGAATGAAAAGATCAGCCAGTATCCGCCAGCCGGAAAAGGTGGCGATAAATTCGGGCAGGGTGATAAGGGTTTCACTTTCAGGATGTGCGGCCATGCATAAATCAATCCCCGCCAGCCCGGCGGACAGCATGGCGAAGGGTACGAATTTTGTGCTGATCTCCCCCTTTAAAAGGCGGTGGTTTAACATGCCCCCTGCGGCGATGCCGAGCGAGAAAAGGATCATGAAAAGGCTGAGCACATTGGTATCAACACCCGCCTCAGCTTTGGCAAAATTGGGGAACTGCGCATGAAAACCGCTCGCCACAAAATAAAACCATGAAACGCCGAGTATCGCCGGAAACACGCCCGGCTTTTGCGATCTGGCATATATAAAGGCATGACGGATGCTGCGCAGCGGATTCCATTTAATGGCATGATCGGGCGCAGGCGGCGGAGCGGGCGGGATTAAAAAGCTGGCGGCAAGGCCGCCTCCCGCCATCATCAAAAGAAGTATAGCCACATAAACGATGCCCCCTGCTAACGGGGCGAGAAGAGTTCCGGCAATCGTTCCCATCAGGATCGACAGGTAAGTGCCGCTGCCGACAAGCCCGTTTCCGGCAATCAATTCTTCTTCCTTTAAATGCTGCGGCAATATCGCGAATTTGGCAGGGCTGAAAAAAGCGGAATGCGTGCCGAGCGCCAGCAGCACGATGAAGGAAAGCGCCGTTGAATGGAATAACAGCGCAGGGATAGCGAAAAGCACAATCCCCACCTCCGCTATTTTGACAGTGCGGATAATCGCGTTCTTGGAATATTTATCCGTTAAATCTCCTGCCAGCGGGCAGAACAGGATAAAGGGCAGGATAAACAGCGCCGCCGCAAAAGCCACAAGCGCTCCGGCATTCATGCTGCCCACATCCCACAATCCATAAGCAATCAGCACCACCACAGCGCTTTTCATCAGGTTATCGTTAAACGCCCCGCCGCATTGCACGAGGAAGAAGGGCCAGAAACGGCGTTCCTTAAAAAGCGCGAACTGGCTGTTCATGATAAAACGCCCTCATATATTTCCTCAAACCGCCGGGCGATTTCTGAGGCTTCATATTTTTTGCTTTCGGCAAGCGCGGCCTCCGTGATGCGTTCTTTCAAGGCGGCATCGTTTTGCAGGGTGATCACTTTATCAGCAAAGCTTTGTGCCTCATCCGGTGTGCACAAAAAGCCGGTTTTACCGTCCTCAATAATTTCAACATGCCCGCCGCTTTTTGAGGCAATCACCGGCACGCCGAGCGCCATCGCCTCCACCAGCACGCGGCCAAAAGCTTCGTTTTCGGCCGGCGCAATGAGGATATCAAACCCGGCTAGGATCTTTTGCGGATCATTCACAAAGCCTGTAAAGGTGAGATCGTTTTCAAGATTATAGTGCTGCGCCAGGGTTTTTAGCCGCGCTTCATAATCATCATAAAAGGCTCCCGCCATGATGAATTTAAACTGATCCGGCGCATGGTTTTTTAACAGCCGCGCGATCTCCAAAAACAGCTCCGGGCGTTTGCGTTTTTGCATGTTTGAAAGAAATCCGATTACCGCTTTATCGTTTTTTGCGCGTTTCGGGGGCGCAGCAATTTCCACCAGCGGCGGGATAATTGCTTGCCTGACAGTCTCCGGTAGCGGCGGTAAAGTGGATTGCGTGAAGCGGGAATTAGATACAACCGCGCTGGCATGGCGCAAAGCGATGCGTCTCTCGAGTGTCAGGCGCAATGGGTTGCGCTGCACATGCATATAGGGAATGCCCGCCAGCAGCGATGCATAAAACCATAAATATTGCGCCGGGCCGTTATCGCAGTGAACGAGAGCGATCTTTTTATCTTTCAGAAATGTCCGCGCTTTTAACAGCGCGCCGATAAAAACCGGCAGGCACAAAAGCAAAGCTTTTAAGGATCGCGGGACGTATAAATCAGGCCGCACTTCGTAAGGCAGATCATGTTCTTGCAGCAAATCTTCCTGATGTTTTGAATGTTCGCTCAAGATAAAAAGCGGTTCGAATTTATCGCTCAGGTTTTTCGCAATCAGCGTGCTGGAGATATGGCTGCCGCCGACGCTATCGCCGCTGAAGGGAAATAAGATTGTTTGAGGGGCGGCGCTCATGCGGCCTTGCTTCCCGGTTGTTTGTGCTCTTTCAAACGGCGCTCGAAATGATCGGCCATAGCGGTGATGATGGGGCGGTCTTTTTTCTGCCATGGGTTTCCCTTCCGAGGCCCAGGCGATGCTGGATGGGAGGGCAAAGCTTTCTTCAAGGCTTCTTTTGTCGCATAGTCCTTAACGATGTTTACCCC
>JAJOJU010000036.1 GCA_021208265.1 Alphaproteobacteria bacterium
CAGGGGCTGATGTCGATTCCGTACCCTGCGTCTGTGTCTGACCGCTGACGGCGTTATTCGAGGCTTCGTCCAGTTTTTGCTGAACCACCGTTTCCTGTTGATTACCACCCGGCTTAAAGGTGGTTGCGAATGGTACTTGTTGTCCCGTGATGCCTGAAAGCGGACCTGCCATAACCCTGAATTCCCTTTTTAAACTGTTACAATATCCCTCTTATGACCATATCACAGGATATCTTAACAAACTCTTTAGTCTCTCCACACTTATAAATTATTTTGAGGCGCTTCGCAAATTTAACTCATTCCTAAGACTTTTGATGTAATGCTGGAAGGAGTGGGGCAGAAATATCTATGGAACGACCGGATTTCCGGTGAAATCTTGTGGTGCTTCCGACCTGCTGAAAAATAGAGTGTGCAAGAATAATAATAATTAACACATGACAGAATTTTTTAGAGGTTTCACAATGGACCTGACATTACTGGACAAAGGATCTAGCGTCACACCGCTGATCGTGCGCTTGTACGATAATCACCAGCTATACTCATTGGCGCAGGATAAAAAGCCTGAGGCCCGCAAGGAGCTTACGCAGGCCATTGCCGACATTCTGGAGCAAAATGTCGGGGCGTCTGAAAATGAACTGATTGCCGATATCCTGATCGCGCTGACGCGTCAGGCGGAGATGGATCTGCGTCAGGCGATTGCCGAACGTCTGGCGGTGATGGAAAATGTGCCGCTGCGCCTTATACTGCAATTGGCGAATGACGATATTGAAATTGCCGCGCCCGTGCTGCGCGCCAGCCCGGTTCTGGGCGATCTTGATCTGGTTTATATTATTAAATCCCGCGGGCCCAAGTACTGGCAGGAAATTGCCGCACGCCCCAGTCTGACGCCCTACATGATCAATATGCTGGCCGAAACGCGCGATATCGGTACGGCGCTCTCTCTTGTCGAAAATAGCTATTTAACGCTGACGGATAATGCGCTTTCGATCCTGACCGATTTGGCCCAGAACTCTCAGGCGTTGGCGAACCCGCTGCTGCACCGTCCGGAGATGACATCTGATCTGGCATCCCGCCTGTTTAATTTTGTAGGCGAGGAATTAAAGGCTTATATCAGATCGCATTATGAGGTTGAATCCGGTTCGGTCATGAAGGCAGTGGATGATGTCATCCTTGAATTTACCGAACAGCCTGAAAAGCCCTACATGCCAACGGAAAGCATGTTGGAGGCCGCGCATCAATACAAGGCCAAAGGGCAGCTAACAGTTGAGCTTATGATTTCCAGCTTGCGGCGTGGGCAGATCCAGAATTTCGTGGCCCAATTTACGGTTTATACAGGCTTGGCTTTGCCAACGGTTGATACGATTTTGCATCAAGCGCGTGGGCAGGGGCTCGCTGTGGCTTGCCGGGCGTTTGAAATACCCAAACCTGATTTCATTTCCATTTTCCTTCTGACGAACCCCATGCGCAGTACGGTGCGGGTGGTTGACCTGAAGGATATGGGCCGCGCGATCGAATATTACGACCGCCTGAAGCCGCAAATGGCGCGGGAGCTTATCAAGCAGGATTGATGTAAATCAGGCCGCTTTTGACTGTTTCAGTAGCGCTGCCACACCGGGCAGCGTTTTGCCTTCCAGCCATTCTAAAAACGCACCGCCTGCGGTGGAGATATAGCTGATATCATCTGCAACACCGGCATTTTCCAGCGCCGCCACGGTATCGCCACCTCCGGCAATGCTGACCAGCTTGCCTGATTTTGTGCGTTCCGCTACGGCCTTTGCCAGCGCATTTGTCCCGGCATCAAAAGGTTTAATCTCAAATACGCCCATGGGGCCGTTCCAGACAACCGTGCGGCATGTATCCAGCAGGTTTGTTACTTCCACGATCGTCGCGGGGCCGACATCAATGGCGCGCATATCGGGCGGGATGGCTTTTGAATCTATTATCTTAAACGGGGCATCGGGTTTTATTTCAGCTACGCAAACACTGTCTGCCGGCACGATGATCTTACAGCCGCGGCTTTCAGCGTAGCTCATGATGCTGCGGGCTTCGTCCGCCATGCTGGCTTCATACATCGAGCCACCGACATCAGCGCCTTGGGCGAATAAAAACGTGTTGGCCATGGCGCCGCCCAAAACCAGAATATCGACCTTGTCGATCAGGTTTTTCAGGACGCTGAGTTTTGTGGAGATTTTGGAGCCGCCCGTAATTGCGCAAACCGGCTTTTGCGGGTTGCCGAGGGCTTTATCCAGTGCCTCCAGTTCCGCCTGCATTAACAGTCCGGCCGCGGAAGGAAGCAGATGCGCCAGCCCTTCCGTGGAAGCATGAGCGCGGTGCGCAGCGGAAAACGCATCATTCACATAGATATCGCCAAGTTTTGCCAGCTGTTGCGTGAAATAAGGATCATTGGCTTCTTCACCCTTATGGAAGCGGACATTTTCCAGCAGCGCAATCTGGCCGGGTTGCAGGTTTTTAGCACCGCTTTCGGCGGAAGGGCCGATGCATTCCGGAATAAAGCTGACATCAACGCCCCAGCATTCCTGAAGAACGGGGGTCAGGAAAGCGAGAGACATTTGCGGGTTACGCTCCCCTTCCGGTCGCCCAAAATGCGAGAGGATCAGAACCTTTGCCCCCGCCTTGCGCAAGTGGTCGATTGTGGGCTTTAGGCGGTCAATCCGCGTGGTGTCGGTCACTTTGCTGCTTTGAACGGGCACGTTCAGGTCGGCGCGCAGCAAGACGGTTTTGTTATGAAGGTCAAGATTGGTAATCGTCTGGAACGTCATGGGGTAGAAGCCACTCTCTTTTTTATTTTATAAAAATCTACCGCAAAGCTTTCGCATGTTCTGTCGCTTCGATCAAGCGGGAACGCACAGCCGGGTCGAGGGCGGAGTGTCCGGCATCCGGCACGACAACATAATCCGCCTCACGCCAGAGCTGGTGCAGCTTGTAAGCCGTGCGGATAGGGCAGATCAGGTCATAACGCCCCTGAATGATCGTGGTGGGAATTTTTCGCAAGGTGTCCAGATGGTTCATAAGGCTCAGCTTGCCGGTACGGACCTCATTAATGAAGTAATGACATTCGATGCGGGCGAGGGCGAGGGCATGCTGTTTTTGCTCTTCCGTTGTAATCGTCTCGAAGTTGGGGAGGAGGGAGGAACAAGCCCCCTCATACAGCGTCCAGGCAATCGCCGCGTTCATCTTCAGCTTTAGATCATCCCCGGTCAGGTATTTATAATAGTGTGTCAGTATATCGCTGCGCTCTTCCTCCGGCAGGAAGCCTACAAATTGTTCCCACGCTTCCGGGAAAATATGGCGCATGCCGTAAAGGAACCAGTCAATCTCATCCTGTTCGCACAGGAAAATACCGCGCAAAATCATGCTGATGCACCGGGCCGGGTGCTGCGCGGCGTAAGCCATGGCAAGGGTGGAGCCCCATGACCCGCCGAATAAGTGCCAGCGTTCAACCCTTAAGTGTTTGCGCAGGGCTTCCATATCCGCAATCAGATGTTCTGTTGAGTTGTTTTCCAGACTCCCCAAAGGGGTGGAGCGGCCTGATCCACGCTGATCAAAGATAATAATCCGGTAATGATCCGGGTTGAAAAAGCGGCGGTGAATGGGCGTGGCACCCGCGCCGGGTCCACCATGCAGCAGGATAATCGGTACACCATCCGGGTTACCGCTTTGTTCCCAGTAAAGATTATGCGTGGCATCCACCGCCAGAAATCCGCTGGAATAGGGCGTGATTGCCGGGAACAGGTCCATGGAGGCGGATCTGTGATAGCTGCTGCGCGGTGCTGGTTTTTCTGTTTGTGTCATAGTTAACAAATTAATATTAACACATTAACCAGTTTGCGCGCTGGATTTCAATCTTTAAACCATTAATTTTTTAAGACTTCGATCCGTTCCGGGTGATCAATCTCAATCACAGGGCCGTTATATTCAGTAACCCAGCCGCGCACGCGGATGGTTTTGCCATTCAGCTGTAACGGATCCAGCTTGGTTTTGAAGAAATTGGTGCGGTATTCTGGTGCGATGGTGATGGTGAAATCATCCTTCCAGTTATCGCCGAAATTAATATAAACGCGGTTTTGCTTCATGGCGGTGCTGATGACCTTGCCTTCGACAATCGCAAACTGCCCATCTTTTCCGGCTGTTTCTGCGGGCATAAGGATCTGATATTCCGGCAGCGCCCAGAGGCCGATTTTCTGGCTCCGCGCTTTGGCTTCCAGCGCCAGCATCTGATCCGTCATTTCGGTGTTGCGGCGTTCAGTTTTAACCCGGGCAAGGCCGAGCGATAACAGCACGCCCTGCACCCACGCCCCGTTTTCCCGCTTTTCCAGATGCGCCAAGTGATGCCCCATGCGGTTTTTAAGCCCGGCATCTTTCTTTTTACCCTGCTGGTAGATATTCACATCCATACCCACCAAAAGGTCGTTCAGCACGCGAATGGCAGTTTGCGTGATGGGGCCGGGGTTATAGGGGTTAAAATCCGGGATTTCCAAGCCCACAAGACCGAACAGGCGACCGTCATCCAGCTGCACGGTCAGCGGGTCGATAACGCCCTTTACGGGGGCTGCTGCCCGCCAGTTGCAATTCCTTAAAATCACCCGTGGGGAAGGGCGGCAGTTTTTCAGCCATGGCAGATAGCGGCATCAGAATAAGAAAGGCCAGAAAAATCATTGGAACTTTATGCATGGCCCCAGTGTTTCATTCAGGCGTAAGCAAGTCCATAGGGAAAACTTTTCTTGATGAAATCTTACGTGCTAAAACCCGGTCTATGAGAAAAAACATCATCCTTCTGGCCAGTGCGGCCGCATCGCTTTTATTCCTTGAATCATGCTCGGTGAACCCGGCTACGGGCCGTCAACAGTTTACGGGGCTTATGTCGCCCGCGCAGGAAAATCAGGTCGGAAGTTCCGAACATGAAAAGATATTGCAGGAATTCGGTGCCTATACCGAAAACGGAGTGGACCGCTATGTAAGCGAGGTTGGGGCGCGCGTGACGGCGAATACGGAACGCCCGGATGTTACCTATAAATTCACCGTGCTTGATTCCGACATCGTGAACGCTTTCGCACTGCCGGGCGGGTATATCTATGTTTCCCGCGGGCTGCTGGCGCTAGCGAATAGCGAGGCGGAATTGGCCGCTGTTCTGGCCCACGAAGCCGGGCACATTACAGGCAAACATTCGGCGGAGCGATATTCGCGCGGCGTTGTGACATCGCTGGGGGCCAGCATTTTATCGGCGGCGATCGATAAAACGGGCGTCTCGCAGGCGCTGGGCATCGGCAGTGATCTCTACATGAAATCCTATTCACGGGATCAGGAGAATGAGGCCGATACGCTCGGCATTCGTTATCTGACCCGCGCCGGGTATGATCCTTCCGCCATGACATCGTTTCTGGCCAATCTTCAGAATTCTTCCGCGCTGGAGGATAGAATCGCCGGGAACGGCCCGTCATCACCGATTGAAGGGTATTTTTCCACCCACCCCGCCACGCAGGACCGTGTGAACAAGACAGCGGGCGAAGCGCAAGCCGCCGGGGCCGGAAATGGTACAATCGGGCGTGATGCGTATTTACAGCGCATTAACGGCATCGTTTACGGTGAAAGCGCCCGCCACGGCTTTATCCGGGGGCAGGATTTTATCCACCCCGTATCCGGGTTTGCGTTCAGCGTACCCAAGGGCTTTAAGCTGATTAACCAGCCATCTCAGGTGGTGGCACAAGGGCCGGGCGGGGCGGTTATCGTATTTGATATGGACGCCAACAGCCAAGGGTTGGATGCCGGGACATATCTTTCCCAGGTCTGGATGAAGGGTGAGGGGGTTAAGAGCTTAGAGAACGTGACTGTAAACGGCATGCGCGGGGCAACGGCTGCATTCTCCGGTCAGGTGAACGGCCAGCCTTCCAGCATCCGTTTGATGGCAATTGAATATAAGCCGAATATGTTCGCGCGCTTCCAGATCGCCATTCCGAACAATGCGTCCGGTTCTCTCGTGGAAGATCTAAAGCGCACGACCTACAGCTTCCGCAAGCTTTCGGAAGGCGAAAAAGCCTCGGCCAAGCCATACCGCCTGCGTCTGTATAAGGCACAAGCCGGGGAAAAAGCCTCTGCTATTGCCGCGCGCCAGCCGTTTGATGAATATGCCGAGGACCGCTTCCGTGTACTCAACGCGCTGCCGTTTGGTCGCGATGTGCAAGCCGGGCAGAGCTATAAGATTGTGACCAAGTAACAATAAAAAAAACCGCTCCTCGATGGGTGAGAAGCGGTTTTTTGACTATCGCAATGTAGGTTTTTTTTAGTCTTCCATAAACAAATCACCGGCATTCGCCACTTTTTTGATCATGGAGCCTTTCAGCTTTTCCATGGCGCGTTGTTCCAGCTGGCGTACGCGTTCCTTGCTGACGCCCAGCTGCTTACCCAGATCTTCCAGCGTTACGGTTTCGTAACCCAGATGACGTTCGCGGATAATGGTTTGCTCACGCTCTGACAACTCACCTAAGGCTTGTGACAGCCAGGCGGAGCGTGTCTGCGCATCCTTCGCGCCCATAACCACTTCCTCCGGGTTGGGGCGGTCATCGGCGAGCAGGCTCTGCCATTCATCCTGCGTTTCATCACGGATGGTAGCGTTGAGGGACTGGTCGTTCGCAGCAAGGCGCGCTTCCATGTCCTTTACGTCTTTCATATTGACGCTTAAGGTTTTGGCGATGCTCTCGCGGCCTTCTTCATTCAAACCTTCTTCGCCATTTTCGCTTTCAATCTTTGAGCGTAGGCGGCGCAGATTAAAGAAGAGGGATTTTTGCGCGGCTGTCGTGCCCGTACGGACGATCGACCAGTTACGCAGTACATAATCCTGAATGCTGGAGCGTATCCACCATGAGGCATAGGTCGAAAAACGGACATCGCGGTCCGGGTCGAACCGGCTGGCAGCCTGCATCAGGCCGACATTGCCTTCCTGAATAAGGTCGCCCATCGGCAGCCCGTAATTTCTAAAACGCGATGCCATGGCGATCACAAGGCGCGTGTAGGAGCGTATAAGCTCGTGCAGGGCCTTTTCGTCCTGATCGTCCTTCCAACGGCGCGCGAGGTCAAGCTCATGCTCTTTTTCAAGCAGCGGCTCGTTCATGGAAGATTTAATATATTCCAGATTAGCTTTTTGTGTCTGAGGGTCGTCGATATAAGCCATTATACATACCCAACCTTTCTGTCAGCGCGGGAGTTCCATCAGCTGACAAATATATATTCGTATCCAATACGGGTTTGGATTACAGGAATAGAGAAAAAAAAATTAAAAAATTTTTAACGGCTTTGCCAGAGTGCGGCGAGGGGACGGAAAAAGCCTAGACTTCCACCAGCTCTTCAATATCACCGGCACGGGTGAAACCGGCGCAGACCAGCTTACCACCGAAACCGCAGCCGTCATCCAGCGTGGCGGTCACACAATTAAGGTGAAGCCCGTTATGGGCGGGGTCAAAGCCGCGCACAACTTTCTCAAACGGTTTATAGGCCTGCGTAATGCTGCGGAATTTATCAGAACCCCACCAGAAATTATCGCCCTGTTCACCCAATGACTTGCTGGCATCCAGCCCGGCATGCACGAACAGCATCGGGTATTGTTCTTCCGTTGGTGTGAACGCGGCGCGGCGCAGCTGGGTTGAGAATATCTCATGCCCGGGGCGGCGGCGAATGGCCTGGCGCACCGTGTTCGTCCATTTTGTCAGATCCATGATCCCGCGGGAGCAGGCTTCAATCCCGTCATGCGGGGACAGGCCATAAGAATAAAGGCTGGGTGACATGCCGTTCCCCAGCATCCACAGCAGAACATCGCCGGGGTTGGGGGCAAATTGCAACTGCAACAGCTTGTCCCACATTTCTTCCTGCACGCCGCGTAAGTATATGAAATCATCCGGCATCATGCCGGGCATCGCCAACACAAGGCGGCGGAAGGCCAGAATTTCGTTGATGGTTTCGACAGCCGGTTCGCCGTAGCCCGTGTAGTTACCCATATAAACCACACGGTCACCGGGCTTGATCAGCGGGTGGATATTGTCATGCAGGTTTACCAGCGCTTCAACATTACTGTGAATCGCAGGAATAGCCCATATTCTGAGGGCTTTCTCCATATTAGCGAAGCATGTTGTATCTTTTAAGGCGTGAAACACGGTATCTATCTAAACAGTTCTAAATTTACTTCCGGCGCATCATTTCCCGGAATCATCTTTAGTGTACTGTAATTTCAAACGGATAGGAAGAGTTATCCACAGATTGCCATAGCCCCAAAAGAAAAGACGCCCGATAAGGCGCCTTTGAAAATATTTCTATTTAGAAACAGTCGTTTATGCAGCTTCTTTTTTCTTCTGTATCCAGATCATCATCCAGATCGAAGTCCACGCGCTTGATGCCCATGATGTCTTCCAGCTGTTCCGTGGCTTTGCCTTCCGTGATTTTCTCAACGGCGGCCACTTCGCGGGCCAAACGCTCCAGCGCGGACTGGTAAATCTGGCGTTCGCTGTAGGATTGCTCGCTGTCATCGTTGCTGCGTTTCAGGTCGCGCAGAACTTCGGCGATGGAAACGGGGTCGCCGGAATTGATTTTCATTTCATATTCCTGCGCGCGGCGCGACCACATGGTGCGGCGGATACGAGCCTTGCCGCGCAGCGTTTTGATGGCATCTTCAATGCGGGAGGCGCTGGACAGGCGGCGCAGACCGGATGTTTTGGCTTTCATGACGGGAATCTTCAGGCGCATGCGGTCTTTCTCAAAGCTGATAGCATAGAGAGAAATCTCCATCCCGCCGATCGTCTGGGTTTCGATGCCTTCGATCTGACCTACGCCATGCGCGGGGTATACAACATAATCGCCTTGGTTAAAGTTCAGGTTGTCATTATCAGCCATGTTAATTGTACCTTTTCTTGTTTTCGTTTTAGTGAACTCCATAAGGGACGGGAAGAACCCCATCCAGAAGGGAGCAACACCTTAGCAATCGTCATGCCAGAAACTGAAGGGACAAAAATTCCCAAGGCGAAAACGCGCGGCCTGCCTTTGTTTTCAGTGTCGTGCACTACGATGTGAGAATGACAATATACTTAAAAATTAGTAAATTTTCAAGAAATAAACCACTTATTATAGAAAATATTTTTATTGTCCGGTTGTAATGTCGAGAATCCCGGCAAGTTCTTCCTGTTTTATTTTCATCGATGGATAAAAACCATCGTTCAGGATGCGTCCGACCGTGGCAAGTTTTGCCGAGAGAGACAGCAGATTTTGCGCGCTGTTGTTCCGCGTACTAAATTCCAGGGCGATCAGGTCGCTGATAATTTTTTCCGATACCGTCATCAGAATGCCGGGCAGGGTGAGGGAGCGCCCCACCAGCTCGTTTTCATTATGCGTACGAAGGCATGCCCTGTAATAAGCTGTTGCTGACTTTGTGCAGGTGAAGTGTTTCACGCTGAAATGTTTCAGATCGTATATGTGGGCTAACGTGGCAGTGAACCGCCTGAATTTACCTGCGTCCAGATCTACAGCGAATAGCGCGTGGTCAAACAGCGTGTTGGCAATGCCTTGTAATCTACGAGGCTCCATCGTTTGCGAGAGATTGATCGTGCTGCTGTTACTCAGCATCAGGGCTTTGATCTGAGCCGCTTTGTCGAAATATTGAATAAGTTCCAGGATTTTTTTTATGCAGCCGTTTGCCAACCACAAACGTTATCAAAGGCTTAGTGCCTTCCGCTTGATGGATATTCAATTCACAGCCCGGAGCATTGTAATCATAGTAAAAACAGACGCCCCACCCTGTGAAACTGCCGTCCTGGCGCGTTTCATGGTGCCTTATCATGAGGTTCCCTACCCTGCCACACATTTTTATTAGTTAATCCAAATATAACATCAACTCTGAGGTGTAAGTCAATCATTCTATTGTATGTCATTGTAATATAATGGATTTTTTTGGGTGTGAGGTGTTGGTGAGTATGAATATATTATTCATCCATCGAGTCGGGTCATATATTCTGCGGTTTTTCGAGGAAAAAGAAAGGCTATATAAGCCTTAGGGATGCACTCTTATCCGTTGTTTCCAATCGGGCTTTCTTCCCGACAGGCAGGGGATAGAGGTCTTTCCTGTGACCAAATGGCGCATTCAGGGCGACAGGAATTATGCGCCCCTCTAAATATTCGCCCAGCATATCCTCCAGCGTGAACCCGTAAGGGCGGCCTGTGTCTTTCATATCGGTGAGCTGACCCATGATAAACCCGGCAATTTTTTCAAACACGCCTGTGCGTTTCAGGTGAAGCAGCATTTTATCAAGGCGGCTCCATTCCTCGTTGCAATCTTCCAGAAAGAGAATAGCGCCGTCCCACCATTCACCGGGCAAAGTTTGCGGCAAGTATTGGAAGATCGAGAGATTACCCCCCACCAATACACCTTCCGCTTCACCGGGGTAAAACGCCGTGGCCTCGTGTAGCGGGAAATCAGGTTTTCCGCCGTTCAGTAAATCCAGTGTAAAATCCAATTGTTCGGGCGGCATTTTATGCAGATTCTTAAAGACCTGCCCGTGAAGGCTGGAAAGGCCCGTATGGGCGTATAGTGCATTCAACAGGGCCGTTACATCGCTAAACCCTACCAGTGTTTTTGCTTTATCCTTCAGCTTTTCAAAATTGATGGATCCCATAAGATTGAGCGCGCGGTTACCACCACCTGCCGCCCAGATAACATCAATGTCAGGCCGTTGCCAGAGCCCCTGAAAGGCGAGTGATTTTTGCAGTATATTGCCTGCGGACTGGCGGTCCTGCTCATAAGTCTGCGGATGGATAAAAACGCTATAGCCTTTACTCTCCAACAAAGCTTTGGATTTTTCGATGTCCTCTCTCTCCACATAGGAAGAGGGGGCCATAACACCGATGCGGGGCAGGGAAGAATTGCTCATGCGGTTTAGTCTACTTCAAACTCTGGAAGGCTGCCAGCGCCCGTTCGCGCGAAGCTTTTAAATCCACAATCGGTTTTGGGTAGTTAGATGTGCCGTATTCCGGCACCCATTGCTTGACGTATGATTCATTCGGGTCAAATTTCTCGCCTTGCGTAATGGGGTTAAAGATGCGGAAATAGGGGGCGGCATCGGCCCCGCACCCGGCGACCCACTGCCAGCTGGCGGCGTTGTTGGGCAGGTCAGCATCAACAAGGCAGTCCCAGAACCATTCTTCTCCATGGCTCCAGTGCTGCAGCAGGTTTTTTACAAGGAAAGACCCCACAATCATCCGCACGCGGTTGTGCATCCACCCGGTATGCCAGAGCTGCCTCATTCCGGCGTCAACGATGGGAATGCCTGTGCGGCCCTTTTGCCAGGCTTTTAAAGCATCGGGGTCATCATGCCACGGGAAGGCGGCAAATTTCTTCTGCAGCGGCGTTTCGGGTAAGTGCGGGTTGTAGTAGAGGAGGGAGTGGGAGAACTCTCTCCAGCCCAGCTCAGAGCAAAAACAATCGATATCATAGGCGGGGATATGTCGACCTCCCTCTCTTTAGCTGCATGCCACACGGTGCGGGGGGAGATCTCTCCGAAATGTAAGTGAGGCGAGAGGCGGGAGACAAATTCCTGATCCGGCCGATTACGGCCTTCCTTATAGCCGCGCAGGCCGTCATCCAGAAAACTTGCCAACCGGGCTTTGGCCCCGGCTTCCCCCGGTTGCCACGTATCTGTCATGCCGCCATACCAATGAATGGCAGGCAGGAGTTTTAAATCCTCCAGCGTTGAGAAAACATTATGAGATGCCAGCTTCAGGTCATGAGGCGGCAGGGCGGGGGGCGCCGGTTCCGGGCGGCTGAGGCAGCCCCGGCGGTAGAAGGGGGTAAATACCTTATAAGGCGTGCCGTCATCTTTAAGGACTTCCCATGGCTCCCATAGCAGGGCGGCATTGAAGGTTTCGGCCTCAATGCCTTTATCCTTCATCGCGGCTTTAATCTCTTTATCACGGGTAACCCGCCAGGGTTCATAAAGCCTGTTCCAGAATACGGCCTGCGCGTGCGTTTGTTCCAGAATATCGGGCAGTATTTTCCGGGCGTCACCGGAACGGAAAATCATGCGTCCGCTAACAGCTCGGTTCAAAGATTTAAGGCTTTCATGCAGCCACCAGCGGGAGGCGCCGCCATGCTTCCATACACCGGCGTTATCATCATCCAGAATAAATACGGGAATGATTTGATAGCCCTGCTGGAGAGCATGTATCAGCGCCGGATTATCCGTTAAGCGTAAATCCTGCCTGAACCAGAGAAGGGCCGTCTTTAATGTCATGCCCTTTTATACGCAATAAAAGGGAAATGGATGACATTTTTTTGAAGATGTAAGATATCAGCCGTTGCTGGTGATTTTATCAACAAGTTCCTGCAAAACCGTTTCGGCCTTAAGGTTATCAACCTGACAGGTACCGGCAGCTTCGTGACCGCCGCCGCCATATTGCAGCATCAAATTGCCGATATGCGTTTTACAGGTGCGGTTCAGAATGGATTTCCCGGTTGCAAATACGGTGTTTTGCTGGTTCTTGCCCCATAATGCGTGAATAGACACGTTGCATTGGGGGAAGAGCGCATAAAGTACAAAGCGGTTACCTGCCCAGATCTGGTCTTCATTGCGCAAATCCAGAACAACGAGATTTTGGTGAATAACGGCGCAGCGTTCAATCTGTTCACGGAAGCGGCTTTTGTGGTCGAAATAGAGATCCACACGTTCCTTCACGTCAGGCAATTGAAGAATGTCTTCGATATCCTGATGATCACGGCAATAATCAATCAGTTTCATCATCAGCTGATAGTTTGAAATATTAAAGTCACGGAAGCGGCCAAGGCCTGTGCGGGCATCCATGATAAAGCTGAGCAGCACCCAGCCCTTAGGGTCCAGAATGTCATCCTTGCTGAAATTGGCGGAGTCAGCCTTATCAACGGCGTCCATCATTTCCTTGGAAATGCGCGGAAATTTAGCTTCGCCGCCGAAATAATCAAAAACAACGCGCGCTGCAGAAGGCGCATCCGGAAGGATAACATGGTTGTCAGGTTTGCTCGTCACACGCTCGGCTTCGCTGGCGTGGTGGTCGAAAGCCAGATAAACACCCTCAACATAAGGAAGGTTGGTTGTTATATCATTCGGGCCGACTTCAATCAGCCCGTCCTGCATGTCCTTGGGGTGTGCAAAAGTAATGTCGTCAATCAGATCAAGCTCTTTCAGCAAGATCCCGCAGACCAGTCCATCCATATCGCTGCGTGTAATCAGCCGATATTTTTTATTTTGTTCGGGAAGAATTTTTGCAGTTTGCCCTGTCATACGAAAGCTCCTCAAGGATTGTGTGATCCACAATCACCTATCCTACATTAAAAAATGCCATTATTTTATTAATTTTGATGGAGCACTGCAAAAAAATCGAAATAAACGCAGCAATCAGCAAGGAAAATGCAGCCCAGTGTATGCCTAGACAGCTTCAACTTCCTTGCTTTCAGTGGTTTTTTTCTTTTTCTTGTCGGCGTAGACATAAACCGGGGCTTTTTTATCTTCAACGGTGTCTTTGTTGACCAGAACTTCTTCTACGCTCTCCATGTCGGGTACTTCATACATGGAATTAAGAAGTAGATTTTCGATAATTGAACGCAGGCCGCGTGCGCCGGTTT
Organism: Alphaproteobacteria bacterium; assembly: GCA_021208265.1. Classification (GTDB taxonomy): domain Bacteria; phylum Pseudomonadota; class Alphaproteobacteria; order Micavibrionales; family Micavibrionaceae; genus JAJOJU01. The sequence goes on from JAJOJU010000036.1 coordinate 13,646, forward strand.
TCCGCTCAATCGCTTTTGCGGCAATGGCTTTCAGTGCATCCTTGGAGAATTTCAGGTCAACGCCTTCCATTTCAAACAGTTTTTGATACTGCTTGATCAGGGCGTTTTTTCGGCTCGGTCAGGATGGTGATCAGGGCATCTTCATCCAGATCTTCCAATGTCGCGATAATCGGCAGACGGCCCACGAATTCAGGGATAAGTCCGTATTTCAGAAGGTCTTCCGGCTCCAGTTCCTGGAACAGTTCACCCACCTTACGGGTATCCACTTCCTTGATATCAGCGCCAAATCCGATTGTTGTACCGCGTCCGCGTGCCGCAATAATTCTGTCGAGGCCCGCGAAAGCACCGCCGCAGATAAAGAGGATGTTTGATGTGTCCACCTGCAAGAATTCCTGCTGCGGGTGTTTGCGCCCCCCTTGCGGCGGAACGGATGCCACTGTACCTTCCATCAGTTTCAGGAGGGCCTGCTGCACCCCTTCGCCTGAGACATCGCGGGTAATAGACGGGTTGTCGGATTTGCGGGAGATTTTATCAATCTCGTCAATATAGACGATCCCGCGCTGGGCCCGTTCAACGTTGTAGTCGGATGCCTGAAGCAGTTTCAGGACGATATTTTCGACATCTTCACCCACATAACCGGCTTCGGTCAATGTCGTGGCATCAGCCATGGTGAAGGGGACATCCAGAATCTTGGCAAGTGTCTGGGCCAGCAGGGTCTTACCGCAACCGGTGGGGCCGACAACCAGAATGTTCGATTTGGAAATTTCGATATCAGCGCCGGAGCCTGTACCACCATGTTCAAGGCGTTTGTAGTGGTTGTGTACGGCAACGGAGAGAACGCGTTTGGCAGCTTCCTGACCGATAACATAGTCATCCAGAACTTTTTTAATCTCGGACGGGGCGGGGACACCTTCACCGGGGCGCACTAACTGAGTCTTGTCTTCTTCCCGGATAATATCCATACAAAGCTCAACGCATTCGTTACAGATGAAAACGTTGGGGCCGGCAATCAGCTTGCGCACTTCATGCTGGCTCTTGCCGCAGAAAGAGCAGTAAAGCGTGTTCTTAGAATCGCCGCCGTTAGTTCCTGATGATGCTTTGCTCATGTTTGCCTGCTGTTCCTTGAATGACTGCCCGGAATCGGGCTTTTCTTGAATAATGCTCCTTATAATCTGCCAATTACGGCCCATAAGCGCAAGTGCTTATATAAATTATGTGGCTTTTTCACACAGTATTTCAACCTATATACAATCTTGCTCCCGCAAGATTAAAAGGTTATGAAGTTTTTACATGAGTTGTGCTGCATCGCAAACGATAGAAGAATTATCTGAAAATTTTTCCCTGTTTTCCGACTGGGAGGAACGTTACCGTTATTTGATTGATCTGGGGCGTTCCTTGCCCGATATGGACGCTTCCTTGCGGACGGAGGAAACTCTGGTGCGTGGTTGTACCTCGCAAGTCTGGATGGTTATGGATATTAAAGACGGCAAGCTCTGCATACAGGCGGATAGCGATGCTCATATCGTACGCGGGTTGATTGCGCTTTTACTTTCCGCCTATCAGGGAAAAACACCGGAAGAAGCCAAGGCGATTGATATTGAGGCCCGTTTCAAAGCCATAGGGCTGGAACAGAATTTAAGCCCCAACCGCCGTAACGGTTTTTTCGCGATGGTGGAGCGGATTAAATCTATAATCGGACACTAGTTACCGGAAGGCTCTTCGCTGCCTTCTTCTTCTTCTTCTTCGGAAGGTTCTTTTTTGTCCTCTTTTAATGAAACGCTACGCATGACGTCAGCGAACAATTTATCGGCTTCTTCGAAAGCCTCACCGATCAGCTCAGCCTCCACAGACATAACGGATGTTTCGCCTACCCAAAGCTGAGCGATGTAAATCTTGGGATCCTGGCGGGATGATATCCCTTCACCCACAAGGCCAGCCTGATTATAGGCGCTTTCCTTGCGGAAGCTGGTGCGGTAACCGGTCAGGTCATTTTTTTCCGCCATCGCGCGGACGGTGGCCTTGGCAACATCTTCCGTATATTTCGCGCGCACGCCCTCTTTAATCGGATTGCAGATTACGTGGAAATTTACGGTGGCGTATACTTCATAGGTCTGCGTATAGCTGACGAGGTCATAGCAGCGTTCTTCGCTGTCATTTTCACAGCGCCGGGTTTTATGGGGTGCTTCCGGGAAGGTGATTTGGAAGTTGCAGTAATCGGGGGAATAGTCGATGCCTCCCCCGCATACGAAGGCAGGCTGATGATCAGGGATATAAGAAAGAGCGCAATTTGCCTCATGATTTTTTCCAGTCTGCCGGAGCCGCTTTGGTTTTCTCGCGGGTTTCACGGTCCTGTACTTCACCATCTTCCACGAACCAGATATAGCGAATGCCTTTTTTCTCGGCATAGCTCATTTGTTTGTCGAACTTCCGGCCCGGCGCAACCTCCACATTCCAGCCATTCCGGCGGAGCGTGTGCGCGGCGTCATAAGCTGAGCGGATGGCATCCGCATCACGCGGCGGCATGACCAAAATCTCGGTGGGGCTTTTCTTGGAAACGGGCAGTTTGCCCTGCGCCCGCAGCCGGTCGAACAGGCGCGTAAAGCCGATGGAAATCCCGACACCGGGCAGGTGTTTGTTGATGTAGCTGCCCGCCAGATCGTCATACCGCCCGCCGGAACAGATGGACCCGTAAGTGGGGTCATCCAGAAACACCGTCTCATACACCGTGCCCGTGTAGTAATCCAAGCCTCGTACGATGGAAAGATCAGCCACCACAGCATCTTTTGGCAAGTGGGCGAGGCTGTCCATCACGGCGGAAAGCTCATCAACACCTTCCTGCATCGAAGTATTTGCGCCGGAAAGGTTTTTGATATCTTTTGTGCGGACGAGATCCAGAATTTTTGTGATGTTCTCACCACTCAAGCCGCATTCGGCAGAGAGAAGGCGTTTGACTTCATCACCGCCAATTTTCTCAATTTTATCGATAATGCGGGTAACGGCGACAGGATCATTGACCTGAAGGCTATCCAAAAACCCCAGCAATATCTTCCGGTTGCTCACCCTTATCTGAATCTTCTCATTCTCCATACCGGGCAGGGAGGAAAGGATTTCCCAGATAATCGCGGGCATCTCACCGTCAAAAGCGATAGGCAGATTGTCCGGGTTAATCACATCGATATCGCATTGATAAAATTCGCGCATGCGCCCGGCTTGCGGTCTTTCGCCGCGCCAGACTTTTTGCATCTGGTAGCGTTTGAAGGGGAATACCAGCTCATTGAAATGCATTGCCACATAACGCGCGAAGGGGACGGTTTGGTCAAAATGCAGCGCGAGGCGAGCATCTTTTTTATCATCCGGGTCGGCCTGCAAGCGCTCCAGAACATAGATTTCCTTATCGACATCCTCACCCTTGGCAGCAATCACAGCCAGTTCCTCAACGGCGGGGGTTTCGATGGAGCAATACCCATAGCTTTCAAACACACGGCGGATGTGGTCCATCCAGCTCTGCTCGACAACGCGGACTTCCGGCAACCATTCGGGGAAGCCGGAGATCGGGGTGGGTTTATGGATTTTCTTTTTCTGCTGGTCACTCATGAGATTTTCTTACACGCCTCGTGCGGGATAGTCGATATTATTTATGCTCTTCAAATAATCCGCCTAGCTGCGCCACAAGCGCCTGCGCAAGGCCGTCAGCGTCCTGAATGGTGATGGCTTTTTTGTAATAGCGGGTCACATCATGCCCGATACCGATCGCCGCCAGCTCAATTTTTGAGCGGTTTTCAATCCATTCAATGACGTTTCTTAAGTCCAGCTCTAGCAAGTTCGCGGGGTTAGCGGACAGGGTGGAATCATCCGACCGGCGCGCGTCCGAGATTACGAGGATAATCTTGCGGGCTTCCCCGCGGGCGGCCAGACGGTTATGCGCCCAGACGAGCGCTTCGCCATCGATATTTTCCTTTAAAATACCTTCCTTCAGCATCAGGCCGATATTCTTGCGGGTGCGCCGCCATGGCTCATCCGCCGCCTTGTATATAATGTGGCGGATATCGTTAAGCCGCCCGGGGTTTTCAGGTCGCCCGTTTTGCATCCAGAGATCGCGGGATTTTCCGCCCTTCCACGCGCGGGTGGTGAAGCCCAGAATTTCGACCTTCACGCCGCAGCGTTCTAACGTGCGGGCCACAATATCGGTCGTCATCGCCGCAATCGCGATGGGCCGCCCGCGCATGGAGCCGGAATTATCGATGAGAAGGGTGACGATAGTATCCGGAACGCCGTTTCCTTTCCTGTTTATAGGATAGAGAGGCGGAGGGGTCTGTAATAATGCGGGTGAGCGGGAGGGGTCGAGAATGCCTTCCTCCAGGTCAAACTGCCAGCTGCGCAGCTGTTGGGCCATTAATTTTCGTTGCAGCCGGTTGGCGAGCTTGGTGATGATGGCCTGATGGGATGACAGCTGTTTATCGAGTGCCTCCCTCAGGCGGGTCATCTCGAATGTATCAGCCAGATCGGCAGCGGCAATTTCCTCATCAAATTCGGTGGTATATATGTGATAAGCCCCCTCACGCCCGGCGATAAATCCATCGGGGTCGTTGAAGCGCGGCGGGCTGGGCATGTTGCCTTCACCTTCGCCGGACATATCGTTGAGCATTTCTTCGTAGCCGGAATCGAATTCTTCGCTGTCGCCCTCGCCGCTTTCGCCGTCCTCTTCCCCCAGGGATCCGGGGAAGGCGGAATCATCCTGCTGATCATCTGCATTGTCGGGGCTTTCGTTATCTTTTGTTTCGGTTTGATCCTGCTCATCATTTTCAAGGCCGGAATCATCATTGCCATCGCCATCCTCGGGAATCGGCATGTCCAGCGCACGGATCATCTGTTTTGCCAGTGATGCAAAAGCTGATTGGTCACGGATATTGTCTTTATTAAAGGCTTGCTCCAGTTTTTTGCCCAGCCGTTCTTCCATCCATGGGCGCCAGAGGTCGATAACTTTCTGCGCGGATGAAGGGGGCGTTTCCCCGGTCAGCGCCATGCGCGTCAGGATATGCAGGGCATCGCCCACACCCGCCTGTTCACGGGTGGTGATATGATCATACCCCCGGCGGCGGCATTTTTCTTCCAGCACGGCGGAAAGGTTGTCCTTCACCCCGCTCATCACGTTCATGCCGATGGCTTCCACGCGGGCTTGCTCCATACCTTCAAATGCCGCCAGGGCTTGTGCATCACGGGGGGCGAGTCTCATGTGCAAAGTTGGGTCATGCGCGGCAATTTTCAAGGCATAAGCATCGCCGCAGCCGCGCACCAAACGCACGGATGTTTCATCCATTTCAAAATTCGGCAGGGGTAGGCGCGGGCGGGTGAGGGACAGGACTTGCCCAATGGGTGGCTCCCCGGCTGTGAAATTAACTTCGAGATCTTTATGGGCCGCCATGGAGCGCAACGTTGCTCCCGTCACGGCCTTGAACTGTTCGAAATTATTTTCCTTGCTTGGGCTCATGTGTTTTTGCTATTTGGATGAGTTATGAATAACTCAAATGAAAAACCTGGTTTATCCGATGCGCTCAAAGCTGTGGCTGTCCTTGCCGCTTGTGGTGCTGTCTCCGCCATAGCGCTTTCTGCCATCTTTGGCGGTGCCAAAGACCTGGCGGAACAATCACAGCTTCCCGGTCTTGGTATCAGCATTCACGATGTTTTCAGCAACCCCGGTCTTGCGCGTTAATTTTTTCTAACCGCGCTTTGCGGCAAATCAATTCCAAAACAGCGCTGATAAAATTCTGCTACGATCGGGCGCTCCGTTTCATCACATTTGTTCATGAAGGATAGCTGGAATGCCAGCTCCCGGTTATCAAAGATCAGCGTATTTTCAATCCATGAGAGCACGGTACGGGGCGACATCAGTGTTGAAAGATCGCCGTTGATAAAGCCCTCCCGCGTCATATCAGCCATGCGCACCATTTTATCAACGCTATCCTTGCCTTCGGATGTTTCCGCCAGCTGTGGGAATTTTGCCAGCATGATGCCCATTTCATCATCGTGCGGCAGGTAGTTCAGAGTTACCACAATATTCCAGCGATCCATCTGGCCCTGATTGATCTGGTGCGTGCCATGATAAAGGCCTGTTGTATCACCGAGGCCAATCGTGTTGGTGGTGGCGAATAATCTGAAAGCCGGGTGAGGGCGGATAATACGGTTCTGGTCGAGCAGGGTAAGCTTGCCTTCCGATTCCAGCACGCGCTGGATAACGAACATAACATCAGGGCGCCCGGCATCATATTCATCAAACACCAGCGCCACGGGGTTTTGCAGGGACCATGGCAGCAGGCCCTCTTTCCATTCGGTGATCTGTTTGCCCTCTTTCAGGACGATCGCATCCTTGCCGACCAGATCAACACGGGATACATGGCTATCAAGGTTGATGCGCACGCAAGGCCAGTTAAGGCGCGCTGCAACTTGTTCAATATGTGTGGACTTTCCCGTGCCGTGATAACCTTGCACCATGACGCGCCGGTTATGTGCAAACCCGGCGAGGATAGCCATCGTGGTGTCATGATCGAACTGGTATGTGGAGTCGATATCGGGCACATTGGGGGGTGCTTTCCGCAAAGGCCGGAATTTCCCAGTCGATATCAAGGCCGAATACATCCCGCACGTTTATTTTCGTATCAGGGATGGATGTATATTTACCTTCCTTGGCTTTGACGGTCGTAATGTCAAATGACATGCCGCGGTCTTTGTCTTTGTCCAGTTCTTCCAGGGTTTCTACTTTCATGTTTTTTCTTACCTGTCCGGCAGTTCTTCGAATTCAGCGTAGGCTACTTTTAATATGGTATAGGCCATATTAATGCGCTTGAGAAGGTCTTCGGAGTTTTTACAGCCCTTGTTAAGATCCGGGTGGTGTTTTTTTTGCCAGCTCCTTATAGCGGCGCTTGATGACATCCAGCGTGATAGGCGGCTCCAGTCCCATGATGGCAAGGGCTTCCACCTCCGGGGTTTGTATTTGGTCTTCGGTGAAGCGGCGTTCCTGCCGGGGTTTTTCTTCCGTGAAATTATAGGTCTGCCAAGCGGCTTCGCGCAGCCGTTCCGCCATATCGCCCAGAGTATCGTAGCGGCGTGTCGGGCGATGCCCGTAAATGCTGTCGATAATATGATCCTGAATTTCCATTTCCGACATGCCCGAAAAGAAATTCCATGCCGCGTTATATTCACGGATATGATCCAGGCAGAAATGATAGTATTCATTAAGGCCGCGATGCTTGGGGGCTTTGTGAGACCCCTCGGCTGCGCAGCCCGGCATTTCGCATGTATGGGCTTTTACCTGCGGTTTATCATCGTCATATTCCGGGGAGCCGGGTTTCAATTTAATTCTTGGCATAATATTATATTGTAGCAGAAACACCGCCAAAAAAAGCCTAAAAAAGCAGGCGTGGAAAGGTTTTTAAACTATGTCTATGGATAATTATATCAAGGAAAGAATCACGGAAACACTTTTGCCATCGCACATGGAACTGGTGAATGAGAGCGCCCGCCATAAGGGGCACGCCGGAGACGATGGCAGCGGCGAAACACATTATAACCTTTTGGTTGTGTCGGCGTGTTTTGAGGGGCAGTCCCGCGTGGCACGACAAAGATTGGTTTACGATGCTTTGAAAGATGCTTTTGATCGTGGGCTTCACGCTTTGTCAGCCAAGTGCCTTACAGAAAAGGAATTTGATTTCCAAAATAGAAAGTGACAAAAAAATATAAAAAAATCACACCCAATGGTTGTATTTCTTTGCGAAATATACTATAGGATGGTATGAAATAAATCTCAGACTCAATCATTTCGTGGGGGATAACATGAGACTGGCTAAAATAAAAATACAGGAAGACGGCGATCTGCCGGTAATTAAAAGCACTTTGGTAAGCCGTAACATTACTGTGTTCGGTAAAAGAACATCAATCAGGCTTGAGCCTGAAATGTGGGCGGCGTTACGTGATATGGCAGGGCGGGAGCGTTGCAGTATTCACGATCTATGCTCTCTAGTGAGTATGCGCAAGCAAGCCAAGACATCTCTGACGGCGGCTATTCGTGTGTTTATCATGCTTTATTACAAGGCAGCTACGACCGAAGAAGGGCATGTAAAAGCCGGACATGGTGATTTTGAGTTCATGAAACAGCGGGCTCGTATTGCACCGGAATATCTCTCTCTCCTTTCGTCCGGTGCTGATTCCAGAAAAAAGCAGGAAACATGCGAAGATGCCAAAGGGCGTTTACCATCCGTTTCGCAGAACGATGGTTATATGAAGAGCCTTATGGGGATATAGGTCTTAGAGGTTTCTGCCAAAAGCCAGGAATTTGTTCCTGCGCTTTTGGATCAGGTCTTGAGAATCCCAGGGTAGAAGGTCAGTCATTGCCTGCTCGATGGTTTTGCCCACGGCGGAGATAGCTTCATTCTTCTTGCGGTGAGCGCCGCCCAAGGGTTCCGGGATAATGCCGTCTATCAGCTTTAGTTGATGCAGGTCTTGCGCTGTCAGTTTCAGGGCCGTTGCTGCTTCTTTTGCTTGCGCTGCGCTGCGCCACAGAATGGATGCACAGCCTTCCGGCGAGATAACCGAATAAATCGCATGTTCCATCATGTAAATGCGGTCAGCAACAGCAATGGCAATCGCGCCGCCTGAACCACCTTCGCCGATCACGACGGAGATAATGGGCACGTCAGTGCGTAGGAATTTTTCGATGGATTTTGCGATGGCTTCTGATTGACCGCGCTCTTCCGCACCCTTGCCGGGGTAGGCGCCGGCGGTATCCACCAGCGTAATAACCGGCAGGCGGAATTGGGACGCCATATCCATCAGGCGCTGGGCTTTGCGATAGCCTTCCGGGCGGGCCATGCCAAAATTATGTTTGATACGGCCTTGTGTATCGGCGCCTTTTTCATGGCCCATAATCACGCAGGAACGACCGGCAAAGCGGCCTAAACCGCCCAGCAATGCCTGATCATCGGCAAAATTGCGGTCCCCGGCCAGCGGGGTGAAATCATCGATCAGTGCGCCGATATAATCAAGGAAATGAGGGCGTTCCTGATGGCGCGCCACCTGAACTTTCTGGTCCGGCGTCAGCTTACTGTATGTTTGGGTTAACAGGCGTTCAGCCTTGTCCTGCATACGCGCGATATCTTCGGCGATATTGAGGGCATTACCACTGCTGACATGGCGCAGCTCGGCAATCTTGCTTTCCAGTTCCAGAACGGGTTTTTCAAAGTCCAGTTGAGTCATCTAGTTTTCTTATTTGTTTGTAGACAGCGTTATATCGCTTGCCTTTGCTTAACGTACAATAAAAAAATCGCGAGACATGATCCTAGACGGATGTCTCGCGACTCTCAAGCTTTAAAACGCCGATTAGCGGCTTGCCGGTTTTTTTCGCCAGCGGGTGTTTTTCATCCACTGTCTTTTTCAGGCCTTCACCCACGATGTGAGTGTAGATCTGGGTTGTGGCGATATCGGCATGGCCGAGCATTTTCTGAACGGAACGCAGGTCAGCGCCGTTGCTCAGAAGATGCGTTGCAAATGCATGACGCAGAACATGCGGGCTAACGCGGTCTTCATCCACTTCGGCGGCACGCGCCAGATCCTTCAGGAGCTGAGCGAAACGCTGACGGGTCAGGTGACCGCTGTCGGAGGTGCGGGAAGGGAACAGCCAGCTGGACTGACGGCCACCTTCATCGGCACCGATGAACTGCTTGCGCACGTTCATGTAATCTTTCAGGGCTTTCTGAGCCGGGTCCGTCAGGGGAACCATACGCTCACGGCCCGCTTTACCGGCCACCATGATGAACTGGTTTTCTTCGCCAATCGCGCTCATCGGCAGGCCGACAAGTTCGGACACGCGTAAGCCGGTGGCGTAAAGCATTTCCAGCAGGCAAACCAGACGGATGCTTTCCGCTGTGCCGCTTTCGCCGGCTGTTTTGATCAGTTGATCAACTTCCGATTCGCTCAATGTCTTGGGCAGCGTACGTGTCTGCTTCGGGCTTTCGATAGTAGCCGTCGGGTCGTTTTTCACGTACGTTTTCAGAAATCAGGTAGCGGTAGAACTGACGCAGGGCCGACAGACGGCGCGCCACAGTGCGTACGGCAATCTTGGACTTATTGGCACCTTTTGCGTGTGTTTTTTTCGCTCAGATCCTTCAGATAATCCTTCAGGTCTTCAGTTGTAGCTTTATCGACATCGGTGCTTCGTACGTTACGCAGGTAAAGGCTGACATCAGCAAGATCACGCCAATACGCCTGACGTGTATTGTGAGCAGCTCCACGCTCGCTGGTGAGCATATCAAGGAACGAATCTACCAGAGGGTTAAGATCTGGTTTCGGCATTGCTGGGCGACCTGGACGGGCCATGTTTTTTCTCCTTAGTTTTTATTATAAGACTTCCAAAAGGGCTTCCTGAGCCATGCTTTTTGAAAATCTGGTTAATCCTACAGCACGCAAACTCTCAAGTATATCACTCAATACACCGGGATAGAGATCCATCACGGTTTTGCCATTTAATAGCAACGTGCCGAGAAGGACTGTCTCCCCAATTCTTTGATCCTGACTTGAAGCAATAAGCCGATCCCACACACGTTTAGATGGCATTACATAACTGCCCGCGAATGTCAAGTCGAGATCATTTTCATAAACTCTGCCCGCATTATGCTGTTCTGTGAGGGGCTTGTCAACATTTTCTATAATAATAATGAAACTTTCTTTCAGCTTTGAATTATTTATGCTCTCTACAGCTTTTATAATTACATTCTTATCCTCGCTTCCGGCTCTTTGATACGCCTTCGAGAGATAAGCGATCATAAACAAAGCCGTTTCGCGTTCGCCGCCCAGTTTACGTTTTTTTAAGCGAGTCGAACCAACTGGCGGGGATATCTTTATCAGCGCCATGAGCGATGCGGGCGATTTTGGATAATTCTCCTGTGGATAAATTATCCGCAGGTAAGGCCAATAACATATCGGCAAACGGATAAATCGATGCTGGGCCATAAGTGTTTATATAGTTAAGTGCCTGCATCAGTATGGCCTGTTGTTGGGCACCCTTGCCGACAGCTTTTGCGTTTTGATAAAGCGCGGGAAGGTGTTGCCAGCCGGGCAGGGCATCAACATCAATTACTTTTTGTTCATCTGCGGCGCCGCCGAATTTATAGCCGGCATAGGTCTTTTCCCATTCAATGCGGCTTTTAAGGCCGTATTCCACCATTTTCATGGTGATAAGAAATTCATCCTGTTTGCTTAGATTGGGTTTTTTTTAGTGCCAGCGTGAGGTGTTCAGGGGAGATACGTCTGATTCCATCCATCCCCAGCCCACCGAAATTGATTATGTTTTCTGCCGTCAGGATAGCGCGATCGAACAAAGGCACTGCCGCCAGTTTTTTGGCATCATAGCTGAATGTGAATGCTCCGCCTGATAGAATACGCTTAACAGCTGTTGAGTTAATGTTTTCTAGTGCGGCGCTTGGAGGTTTTTTGTCTTCCAGCACGTAATCACAATAAAGTGCAATATCGGTCCAGAACTCGCCGCTGAAGTTTCGGTCTTCTACGGTTTTGTACTCCAGACAGGCCAGAGATTTTTCGGCATTAAACAGCAAGGCCATAATACCGGCCTGCGCCAGATTCGGGTGATAGGGCGGTTGCCCCAGATCGGAATAGATTTTGAGGGCCTGATCGGTCATTCCCAGATCCATCAGTTTCATCAGACGCAGGGTTAGAATATCCTGCCCCGGTTCCGGCGCAACATCATTCTCTATAAGGTCTGCATTGGCCTTGGATAATAAGAGCCCGTTTGTAAAAATTTGCAGCAAAGGCGATTCTCCGGCAGATGGCAGGGCCGGTAAATATTCAAGAACAGCCGAACGGCGGGTGTGGCTCCATAAATCGCGGCCTAAAGAACCATCCTGCGGGCTGTAATAAAGACCTTTTGATTCGAGATCAGCAAAATCGACCTTAAGAAGCTTAGCCGGTTTATTTTCCTGTTTCTTTGCAGGGGCTTTTGCCTCCTCTATTGTTTCAGACTTTGTATCATCAGCTTGTTTATGGCCTGTATTGTCTTCAGGTGCAGCTTTGTCAGAGGTTTCGGTCTTTTCCTCTGGCTGACTTTCTTCAGCAGCAGCGGGTTCGTCCCCAAGCGATTCTTTTTCAATGGCGGATGGAATTCCCTCCCCGGCTTGCCGGCCTGTCATTCTGTCGTTGGCCTGTGCCGTTACGGCTGTCATGGGCCATGAAAAAAGAACTGCAAGTATTGTAAGGCGGAGAAAGAGAGTCATGATAGCCGCGTTCAGTTATTGTTTTATGGTGTTGTTGTAACAGGAGCTTCTTCGGGGACCGGCTCGCTTGAGGCGTCTGATTCTAAGTCATCAGCCACGGCGTTATCTTCCATCACCGTGTCTTCCACCACTGCTGCAGGGGCGGATTCCGTTTCCACTATCGTTTCCACAGTTGCTTCTACGGCAGACTCTGTCTGCTCAACGGGCGCTCCATCAAGGGATACATCAGTGCTTACGTCAGACTGTGTAATATTAGCAGGCGTTACCGCCAGATAAGCCACGCCGCCAATCAAGGCCAAGCCGATAATAGTCAGAACGATATGCACAATCTTCATGATGAGATCCTTTGCTATGTGTTTTAGTATATGTGTGCATACTTAAGGAAATTTTGTGCAAAGCGCAATCCGGACTCATATGAATTTTTGTGGGTAACCTATGACTGATGACAAAAATATGGACGATATAGAGGTGATAAATGGGGCTCTCGACCGCCCGATTGTCCTGGTGGGCATGATGGGGGCCGGGAAAAGCCATGTCGGGCGGGAGCTGGCGCGGGTGTTGTCTCTGGATTTTGTTGATAGCGATACAATTATTGAAGACCGGGCCGGGTGCAGCATATCCGATATTTTTGCGCGTGATGGCGAAGCGGCATTTCGGCAGCAGGAAGAAGCTGTTATAAATGAGCTGTTGGCGGCGGGCCCTCATGTTCTATCCGTGGGGGGCGGGGCGATCACCACGCCGCAAGTGCTGGACGGTATTAAATCGCGAGCGATATCAGTCTGGGTGCAGGCGAGTCTTGAGGATATGGCTGAACGCGTGGCCCGCAATAATAAACGCCCGCTACTACAGGATTCTGATCCGGCGGTTGTGTTATCCGGGCTGCTGGAAAAGCGCCGCCCTCTCTACGCCATGACAGATATTCAAGTTATGAACCGGAACGGGCAGGATGCCGATACAATCGCCGCGGTTATAGAATCTTTGGCAAAAGCTTTGAAAAGCCCCTGAGATTACTGTATGAATGCGCTTCATGGCGTCCCGTATTGTCAGCATCGAATTGGGTGAGCGTTCCTACGATATATATGTCGGTGGAGCTTTGTTGCCGCGCATCGCTGAATTATTGCCGATGGATGTGCCGGGGGGCTCGTTCTTTATTGTCAGCGATGAAAATGTAAAGACATACGCCGGGCAGGTACAGACCCTGCTTAAACAGTCCGGCGCGCGCGTTTGTGAAAGCCTGATTCTCAAGCCTGGTGAACAAACAAAATCTTTTGCTGAATTTGAAAAAACCTGCCGTTGGATGCTTTCCCACGGCGTTGACCGTAAGTCGACACTGGTGGCCGTAGGTGGCGGTGTTGTCGGTGACCTTGGCGGCTATGCGGCGGCGAGCGTTATGCGCGGGATCAATTTTGTGCAGGTGCCCACGACTCTGCTGGCGCAGGTGGATAGCTCCGTTGGCGGTAAAACGGGAATTAACGTGCCGGAAGGCAAAAATCTGGTAGGGGCATTCTATCAGCCCAAAACAGTTGTGGCGGATATAGATACTTTAAAAACTCTGCCGCGCCGGGAGTTGCTGGCGGGATATGCCGAAATTGCTAAATACGGCTTGCTGGGCGATTACGCCTTCTTCCAGTGGCTGGAAGAACATGGGCGTGATGTATGCGCGCTGGAAACCGAAGCGCTGTCTCACGCGATTGAAAAAAGCGTGGAAGCCAAAGCTGCGATTGTCGCTGCTGATGAACGGGAGCAGGGGCGCCGGGCGCTTCTTAATCTCGGTCACACATTCGGTCATGCGCTGGAGGCTGCCGCCGGATATGATGGCAGGTTGCTGCATGGTGAGGCTGTAGCGATCGGCATGGTGATGGCGTTTGATTTGTCGGTGCGCACGGGGCTTTGCCCGGCGGCGGACCTGGCTCGCGTGGAAGAGCATCTCATTTCCGTAGGGCTGCCCACCCGTGCTTCGTTCATTGAACCGGGCTTGAACACCACGCCGGAAGAACTATTGGAAATTATGCGCCGGGATAAAAAAGCCGAGAAAGGTTCCATTACACTGGTGTTGGCGGATGGAATAGGCCGCGCTTTCACAAGCCGTGATGCATCGGAGGAAATGATTCTGGATGTATTGTCGGACTCTCTCGGCGGGGAAGCCAATGCCCGCCTGTTACAAAAATGGAAAGCAGCCTTCGCAGCGAAACGCTAAATATTATTGACATAACATGTAGCCTGTGAGATTGTCCGTGTACTTGCGTAACGGGGCTTACTATATGGCTATAGATCGTAATAAAAAGATTGGTATTTCTCAGGTTCGCTATCTTTCAGCGGTGGCTCCTGAACCAGCACTTCCTTCTGATGTGATATCATCTGTTCTTCGCATTCTGTTACAAGACCCCGATATGCCTGTTCATGAGATCATGGACAGAACGGAAGGGCGTTGTGATAAGGATACGCTCCACCGCATGGAATCTATGGGCTTGGTTTTTGTGAGCTGTCAGAACGGTGACCCATGGGATCGCACGGGCTGGAAGTATGATCTAACCAAACTGGGTAGATGCAAAGCCGCCGATCTGGCTAATACGGTAATTAAGCTGGGCTTTCTGCCAGAGCCTTTTTAATTAATCTCACATTTTCCTGTAAATGCGCCGGGTTGATAGTGCCAATGATGGCGGCGCTGGTGCCTGGATGCGCGAAGGCATGGGCGAAGGCTGCTTCTACATCCGCAGTGTGTCCGCTGCTCAGCACCTTTTTCAGCAAAACACCTTTATTATGAGTGGCGGCATAATCCAGCACCGGTTTTTCTTGTGTGTAGGCCGGGGTGTATGTGGCCATCACTACATCCATAAATTCCAGTGCGCGGATACCACCCTCAGGTGTTTTGGTGGAAGCGCCGATGGCGCGTACGAGACCGCGCTGTTTGAAATTTTGCATCGTGGTGATCAGTTCATCTGATAAATTTTCAAGATCACTACCATCGGAATGAAGCAGCAGCACATCAATATAATCCGTGCCGAGGCGCTTGAGGCTGCGCTGGAGTGACATTTCAAAATGTTCGGGTGTGAAGTTATAGACGGAAGCACCGTTTTCAAATTCCTCTCCGGCTTTTCCCACGATCACCCAATCTGGCCGCTGATCGTGCAGAAGGCGGCCCAATCGTTCTTCCGAGGTGCCGTAAGCGGGGGCGGTATCGAGCAGATTAATGCCAAGATCTTTAGCGAGAGAGAGTAAAGATGCGAGGTCACCTTCCTCCGGTATTTCAAACCCGCTGGGGTATTTGACACCCTGATTGCGCCCGAACTTCACCGTGCCGAGGCCGAGAGGGGATATTTTGATTCCGGTATCACCCAGATCTCTTAACTCCATTGATCCGTCTCCCATGGTCCTTTGGCAAATGGCGCTTCCGGCAGAAACGACCAGTCATTGGTAACTCCGGATGGTTTGATATTTTCCTCTGCCAGAATTTCGGCAATCCGTTTTGATAAAAGCGGCGAGAAGGTCAGCTTTGTGGGCCAGCAGTAAAGCATATCGCCGGCGCTATGGATGGTGGGTGTGTCGGGCATCCAGCCATCCTTATCCGATTTTCCTTCAACCCGGTCGATGGGCAGTGTGCCCCATTCCACGGCGGAGAGATCGATACCGGGCAGGTATTTTTTGAAGCCAGCGCGCGCTGCATCGATCACTTCTTGCGGGTTTGATTCTTTGGCACGTTCGGCGACGCCGCCACCTAAATACCACACAAGCGTGCCATCCTCGCGTTTATGCGTGGTGATGGTGGCGACAGGCTTGTCGGACGTTCCCACCAGATGCGCATACAGCTCAAACGGCGCGGGTTTTAGCATTCCCATAAGAAGCGGACGTTTTTGCGTGGCAAGGCCGTTATCATGCCCTTGCTTAGCAGCGATATCCGCATTGCTTCCGGCGGCGGTAACAATGATTTTCTGTGCCGTGATGCCGTGGTCTTTCAAGGTGGCGAGCGGATCAGCGCTGAGACGTATATCTCCGGCTAGCGCTTTGATGACACTGCTCACATCCAGCACCGGTTCATCCATATATATAAGTGACCCTTTAAAACCGCTGGCTTTGATATCGGCAGGCCATTCAGTTTTTGGAATTTCTCGCACCCTGCCGCCCAGCACTTTTTTTGTGACCAGCTTTACAAGGCCACCCATAAGCCCTGAGGGCACCAGCAATATTTGTGATTCCGCATTCATACGCGCGGCAGATAAATCAACCGGGCCTTGCCCTTTGAGGGCGGCGCGCCATAAATCCGGCATCGCGGAGATGGACCTCGCGAGTTCGTTTATCTGCCCCGCAAAAGCATATTTCAAACCGGAATGAATGATGCCCTGGCTGGCGAGTGTTTGTCCGGCGCCGATGGCTTCGCGCTCCAGCAGCAGCACATCATAGCCGAGGCTTTTTAAATGCCTGTATGTCCAAAGCCCGGCGATGCCGGCGCCTATGATTACGATGTCGGTGCGGATTTCAGCCATGACCGGACCATTTCTATCTGATCGGGCGCCATAAGGGAAGGCACATGCCCGGCATCTTTTATTTCAGTAAAGTCCATGGGCGGGGCGGGCTTGCGGCGGCTCATCTCCGCCACGATATCATTTGTCAGCAGAACTGATTTTTCACCGCGGATGGTCAGTGTGGGGATATCCATCGCATCCCAGAATTGCCAAAGGTCGGTGGGACCGATGGGTTCGATATCAAAAATTTTTGATATTTGCGGGTCATAGCCGTAAGTGATTTTTCCATCCGGCAGCGCGCGCGCATTATGTTCCGCCATGTGTTTCCATTGCGCATCCGTGACCGGACCCCATGTGAGGCCGCGTGTTTCGCGCATCCGCTTTTCCAGGTCGGGCAGGGTATCGAACGTGTATTCCTGAGATATAACCTGCTTGATGAAATCCAGCGCGGGCTTAGGAACTTCCGGGCCGACATCGTTCAGGATTAAACGGCGAATGGGGGAATGGGGCAGGGCGGCCAGATAAATGCCCAGCAAGCCCCCCAGTGATACGCCCAGCCAGTCAACACTTTTGCCGCGTCCCGGAAAGCAGGTGGCTTCCGGCAGGCCGAATTCCAGCTTTCGCGGCACGCAGTTAAGCTGCACCATCAAGGCGCTAAGATCACGCCAGTACTGCGTGTAATTATAATCGAGCGGGTTTTGCAGGAAGTCACTGCGGCCCCGCCCCGGCAGATCGGGCGCGATGACGCGGTAGCCATCCCTCCACCAGCTTCGGGGCGATCTCATCAAAGTCATGCCCGTTCCCGGTAAGGCCGTGAACGCAGATAATGATATCACCGTCCTCCGGCCCCCAATCGCTGTACACGACATTGTGAAAACCGTGGGAGTTGAGGGAAAGGAAAGAGCGTTCGATCATGATTCTTTAATTTGCAGCGCTTTTCCCGATCGCCCCGTGACAGTGCTTGTATTTCTTGCCGGAACCACAGGGGCAATCCGCGTTACGCTGGATTTTCCCCCAAGTGTCGGGATCGTTTTTATCGAATGCTTTGCGCGTGGGCATAGGGCGCACGTTGTCCGGCTGGGCCTGCGTTTGAGGTACCCCTTCCATAGCCGGGTCTTGTCGTGTTTCCTGCATTTCCTGCTTGGCGGGTTCAAGCGCCATGGACAGACGTCCGCTTTCCTGATTGATCTCAACGAAGCTCAAGGTTTGCGTAACCAGTTCGCGGAGCTTATCCAGCATCAATTCGAACATGGCAAAGGCTTCGGCCTTGTATTCGTTCAAGGGGTCTTTCTGGCCAAAGGCACGCAGGTTAATCCCCTGACGCAAATGGTCGAGGTTCAGAAGATGCTCTTTCCAGCTTTGATCCAGTAATTGCAGCACAATAGATTTTTCCACGCGGCGCCAGACTTCCGGGCTATAACGCACGGCTTTTTCCGCCATCTTGGTATCAACGGCATCTTCAATACGGCTCAGGATTTCTTGGTCAGCAATACCTTCTTCCTTGGCCCAGTCGGCGATGGGAAGTTCCAGCCCGAAGATACGTAGTATCTCAGTTTTCAGGCTTTCAGTGTCCCATTGTTCGGCATAGGCACCGGGCGGGATGGAAAGGCTGACGACATCTTCCGTGACCTGTTCGCGCATGTCCTTGACCAGATCGCCGAGGTCTTTCGATTCCATGATCTCGCGGCGTTGCTCGTAAATAATTTTCCGCTGGTCGTTCATGACGTTATCGAATTTCAGGATGCTCTTTCGTACCTCGAAATGCATCGATTCGACCTTGCCTTGCGCGCGTTCCAGCATTTTGGAGATCAGCGGATGTTCCAGCGCTTCGCCTTCCTGAAGGCCGATACGCTTGTTGTTCAAAAGCGCCTCCAGACGGTCACCCGCGAAAATACGCATCAGATCATCTTCCACTGACAGGAAGAACATGGATGCTCCGGGGTCACCCTGACGGCCCGCACGGCCGCGCAGCTGGTTATCAATCCGGCGGGATTCGTGACGTTCCGTACCGATGATATAAAGCCCGCCCGCTTGTTTCACGACTTCCTTGTCGCGGGCGACTTCTTCGTTGATCTTTTGAATGGCTTTTTGCTTTTTGTCTTCAGACCATTCGGGATCAACTTCCTGTTCGATCCGCATTTCGGCGTTACCGCCCAGTTTAATGTCTGTTCCGCGGCCCGCCATGTTAGTGGCGATGGTGACAGCGCCGGGGCGGCCGCTTGCGCCACGATATAGGCTTCCTGTTCGTGATAACGTGCGTTCAAAACATTATGTTTGATCTTGGCTTTTTTGAGGTGTTCGGACAGCATTTCCGATTTTTCAATCGATACCGTACCGACCAGAACCGGCTGCTGGCGTTCCTGACATTCCTTGATTAACTCAACAATGGCTTGCCCCTTGTCGGCGAAGGAACGATAAATTTTATCGTCATGGTCAAGGCGCGCTACCGGCACATGAGTGGGTACTTCCACCACGCCGAGCTTATAGATTTCGGCAAATTCGGCGGCTTCGGTCATGGCCGTACCGGTCATGCCTGCAAGCTTGGGATAGAGGCGGAAATAGTTCTGGAAGGTAACGGAGGCCAGAGTCTGGTTTTCCGTGTTAATTGTTACGCCTTCCTTAGCCTCAATGGCCTGATGCAGGCCTTCGGACAAACGGCGGCCTTCCATCATGCGGCCCGTGAATTCATCGATCAGGATAACCTTGCCATCCTTCACAATGTAATCTGTATCCTTCCGGAAGATTTTATGGGCGCGCAGAGCCTGATTGACGTGGTGAACAAGGGTGATGTTCTGCACGTCATACATATTTCCTTCCTTAAGAAGGTCATGCTTGCGGAGAAGTTCTTCAACGTGTTCGTTGCCATCTTCGGTCAGGGCAATGCTCTTGTGTTTTTCATCGCGCTCGTAATCATCTTCGGTCAGCGAAGGGATCAGTTTATCAACCACGCCATACAATTCTGTGGATGCTTCTGAAGGACCTGAAATGATGAGCGGTGTTCGGGCCTCATCGATAAGAATCGAATCGACCTCGTCCACGATCGCGAAGTTGAAATCCCGCTGGACCATCTGATCCAGACTGAATTTCATGTTGTCACGCAGGTAATCAAACCCGAATTCGTTGTTTGTACCGTAAGTAATGTCGGCGGCATAGGCCTCGCGGCGTGCCTGTTCTTTAATGTCGCTGGTGATGCAGCCCACGGTGAGACCCAGCCAGTTATAAAGCTGGCCCATCCAGTCCGAGTCGCGTTTGGCGAGATAATCGTTCACCGTGACCACATGAACACCTTTCCCTGTCAGCGCGTTCAGGTAAACGGGCAGGGTGGCGACAAGGGTTTTCCCTTCCCCGGTTTTCATTTCTGTGATTCTGCCCTGATGCAGGACGACACCCCCCACCAGCTGCACATCAAACGGGCGCATGCCGAGAACACGCTTGGAAGCTTCGCGCACAACGGCAAATGCTTCGTGCAGGATATCATCCAGCGACTCGCCTGCATTTAAACGTTCCTTGAACAGCACCGTCTGCGCTTGCAGCTCGGTATCGCTCATGGCGGCGTATTGCTCTTCCAGCGCGTTAATTAAGGGGACGTGCCGCAGAAGTTTTTTAACTTCGCGTTCATTGGATGACCCGAAAATCCGGGAAAGAAGCTTAAGGAACATGGTTATTTCTTTTATGTTATCTTGCCCTGATATAAGCCCTGAAGTCGCCTTCGTCAATAAAGCGATTGCCCCGGCTTGAAATGGGCATGGCAATGGGCTAGGCTCCGCCAGAGATTTTTATCTAACAAGGGATTTATATCATGCAAAACAAAGATTCTTCCTCCCGCCAGTCCGGCAGCGCCGTGATGGTCGCCCTGGGTGCGGTAATTGTCATCGCGCTCGGTGTTCTGGGATATTTCGGCTACCAGATGCAGAACAAATCAATGGGCGGCGCCGCCACGGCTGAACCTGCTGCCGGGACTTCGGAAGAGGCCGAGGCTCCTGCCGGACAGAATGTTGTTGAACCCGGTAATCCGGTTGTGGCTAAAGTGGGTTCACAGGAAATCACGCGGTTGGATGTCTTTAACTTCATCCGTGAACTGCCTGATAATTTACGTTCCATGCCTGTGGAGCAGCTCTACCCCATGGCGCTGGATCAAGTGATTAACAGCCGTATTGTGAATGAAAAGGTTGATCAGGCGAATCTGGATACCAACCCGGAAGTTCAGAAACAGTTGGCTGAAGCCAAAGAACAGATCGAGCGTAATGTCTTCATTCAGGAAGAGCTGGATAAGCGCGTGACCGACTCCAAACTCCAAAGCGCCTATGAAGAATACAAAAAGAAACTTCCCGAAGTGCAGGAAGTTAAAGCCAAGCACATTCTTGTGAAGGAAGAAGATAAAGCCAAAGAGATCATCCAGAAGATCAAGGATGGCGGTTCTTTTGAAGAGCTGGCAAAAGAAAACTCCACTGATGGCACGGCGTCTCTGGGGGGGGGAACTTGGTTACTTTGCCAAGGAATCCGTTGTGCCTGAATTTGGCAATGCCGCTTTCGGCATGAAAGCCGGTGAGATGTCTCAGACTCCTGTGAAAACCCAGTTGGTTATCACGATGATCAAGGTGGAAGACAAACGTGTTCGCCCGGCTCCCAGTTTTGAGCAAGCCAAGCCTTTCCTGGAAGGTAATTTGCGCCGTGAAATGCTGGATGAAG
>JAJOJU010000048.1 GCA_021208265.1 Alphaproteobacteria bacterium
GCATCGCCCACGATCAACAAAGCCGAAATTATCGGGTTTGTTATCCAGCCAGACATAACCTTGGGCGTTCAAATCACGCATCGCCCCGTCATAAGCCTGCATCTGCGCCGCTGACATGGTGGAAAATTCACGCGGGGTGCCATCCACGCGAACGCGGAATTCAGGGGCAAGCCCGTCTTTTTGCTTTGATAACGTTTGATAAGCGGGAGTGATGCGTTCCGCCACGGTTACGCGCACCGCAGGGGCTGGCAGTGCGCCGGGGTTAATCTTCCTCAAGCCGCGCCGGCGATAATCATCACGGATTTTTACCGCGCGCACATGTTCGGACTTCACAACATTACGCAGCACATTATCACCGAAGGCATCCAGATGGAGCGCGGCTGAACCTTCCTGCAGATAGGTAATACGGACCACAAAATTTTCCGGGTCATCCAGTAAAGCAAAGGCTTCGCTGGTTGAGCCTTCCCCTAAACGCATGCCGAGCTCGATCTTGCTTTCACCGCCGGCACCATCCAAAACCTTGACGGCAGCGTCATCAGGCACACGTTCTTCGAAACGGTTGGGGATGTCATCGGAGAATTGTATATCCTCAACACTGTTTTCTGCGCGCTGCATTCTGACGGAACTCGACAGCGGTCCGGAAGGGGCATCAGGGTCAAAGCCGGGCGGCGGACTAACATCAGGATTAGATGCGGCTTTGGACGGCGCTTGCGAGTCAAACCATGCAGGTCGCTCAGCTTTCTTGGCAGCACCCGGATCAAGCTTGCGCACGCCGGAGGAATTAATCAACTCGAACACAATCTCTTGCTTGGGCTGGAAAGAATCCAACAAATTATCTGGCGGCAAATCAACCGTTTCCGGTTTGGTGGCCGTACGGCCTGCGGCATATTGATCGACCATATCAAGAGAACGGCGTTCCAGCGGCGTTAGAATGTTTGCCCCCAACTCTGAACGGCGCATATGGGCGCTCATCACGAAGGCGGCAAAATCCTCTTTAGCGACCGGGCTTAATATCTTGAGGGATTCAGCGCTACTCATGGCGGTATTCATAGCTGCCGCCACGACGCGCCCGCGCGCTATTTTTATTTTTGCCACCGCTTCAGGCCATTTTTCCATGGCCTCCATATATCCGCCGCGCGCACCTATCGCGGATGTTACAATGCCAAAGGCCGCGGAATACCAGGCTTTGGCGGAGGATTGCGCCTGTTTATAACGTTCATCCCCCAGCAACATAACCGCGCCCTTTGGAGAAGGTGAGTTCCCTCTGGGATTCCAGATATTGTCTGCCCTCGCTATAACCGGTGGCCAATAAATCCAGCGCATCAATGCCGAAGGACAAAACCGTCACAATGGCATTTTCAGTGAACATGGCAGGCGTTGCCGCTATGCCCAGGAAGAATAAAGTTAGATCCGTATCAACATCGGCGCGCTTTTTCTGTGCGCGCACGGCTTCCGCCAGCGGTGCCACCTTATCAACCCAATAGCGGGCGGCGGTATCTGTTGACCACACCATGCCTTGCGTGCCGTTTGAAAGGCGCGTATCGGCCAGCGTGACCAGCTCCGCTTTTAAGGCGCGGGCAACCGGCTCGAAACTAAATCCGGTGAGCAGCACCAGTTTTTCAACGGAGCAATCACCGATATCTTTGGCTTCTTCCTGCGCGGCCCTACTGTCTTTTATCAGCGCTCGATAGCGGCTTTTGGTGCCCTGCGTTTGCGTTTTTTTAATTTCATCAACGCTTAGGCTATAGCGCTCCGCCAGCCATTCATCATCATTCATGACAACGTATTTATATGCGATTTCACCCTGATCAATCGCAGGCACTTTCATCCGCAAAATCGGATTTTTGCTATCGTAGAACTTGCTACGCATCATGTTCAGATAGCCATCCAGCGCCAGATCGCTTGATAGAATGCTTTTAAACTTACTGGCTTCGCTGTCATCTTTCCCCGATGCCAGTTTCAGATACATATCGCGCAGCAATAATGTCGCGGCGTGCTGCCCCAATTTTACCGACTGGCCCGGGAAATGGTCGCTGGTTGTCAGGATAATCCAGTTCCAGATTTCATCGGCTTCTTCGGCGCCTGCCGTTTCCAGATTTTTATCCTTCAAATCGGAATGACAGGCGGCTGCGCGGCGCAAAGCATCGCGCCAAAGCCAAGATGTTTCTTGCGAAGCGGGGGATGTCCATATCTGCACCGCGCCTTCCGTAACCGGTTTTGCCAGATGGAAGGATTTTGCAGCAAACACCTCATCCACATAGGCGCGCAGCAAGGCCGGGCCGTTTTTGGAAATGCTGACGGGAACAGAAATTCCGTTTTCAAGCGATGGTTTCTGGTTCTGGTTATGAATGTCGAGCGGTTCGGATATATACATGGTTTTATCCAGATAACCCTTACGGCTCACGGTGATTGTTTGCTTCTTAGCGTCTGCTATGCCGCTTTTGGACAAATCGAGTTCCAGCGGAATGCTGTCAATCGGCAGCGCCATATTAGTTTGCAGCACCAGATAAATCCGGCTGGGGGCATAGGCATTGGCGAGCAAGTCAAAAGGCTCATTTTCAATGGGGCGCACGAAATAAATATCGGCGGCAATATCACCGAATTGCAATTCCCATTCCCCCGGAATGCCGTTCATGTAAAGCGTTTTTGTGCCCGGCATGATGGTTTTACTGGCGATGCGGGTATCAACCAATATGCCGGTTAATCCATCCTTTTTTGCTTTGGCTCTGGCGGCGGTTGCATCATCCAGATCGTAATATTTCATCCAGCCGCGGCTGATAATTTCCTGATGATCTTTGTTATTGGTATCTTCAAACGCTTCCCAAAAATACTTCAGCTCGCCGCCATCATTGAAGGATATATCGCCCTTTTCTTTCGGCAGATTTTCCCCCACGATAAACAGGTTGCGGGTAAAGTCGCCATCTCCGCTGGGGCCGTAGGGGTAGGGCGTTACGGGTACGCTATCCTCGAATTCGGTCTGGCGGTCAATTACCACAACTTCCAAAATTTTGGGCTTTACGGGTTCGCCCTCAATACCGCCATGTTCTTTTAAACCGCCGAGATCGCCTTTACTGTCCAGATCCGCCAGCCACATAAACTGCCCGCCGCTGGGGGTTTTGGCATCAAACAATATATCTGCCACCGCGCCTGGCGGCAGGTCGCCAAAGCCGCATGTAAAGCGCCCCGCCGGTCCGGTTTTTTTACAAAGATCAGTGGCGGGCTCAAGATCTTCCGGTGCTTTGCTCATCAACGCATCAAGATTTTCAGCTCCAAGGTCAGTGCGCTCGCGATAATATCGCCGTTATTTTGAACGCGAAAACCGATTAAGGCAGGCTCGCCCGGCACAGGCGTTTCAGGATATGTCTTGGCCTCCACCGCAATCACCGGCGGCGGCTGGTATTCGGAATTTTCTTTTTCTTCCTGCGGAAAACATTCGGCCTCCACACAAAGCGGCCCTTCACGCTGAACAACCCAGCCAATGCTGTAGGCATCCCGGAAATGATCGAAATATTCCACTTCCTCATTCGAACTGAGATATTCCTTATTATAAATATTCACAACGCTCAGCTCGCCGCTGGCTCTTCCTTTATTGGGTGCAGTAAAAATAGCCGAGCGTGAGTGGACGTAGTCTTTTTGTCCGTCTTCGTTCAAACGCATAAAGTCATGACGTACCTTATTGGCTGAGCTTAACTTGTAGGTTTCCATACCGTCATATTCATTTTGCAGTGTGTAATGACTGATATACTGAAAGCGATCATTATGGCGGCTATGCCAGAAGGGATAATCCCGTTTTTCGATGCCTCTTAGCGGCATATAAAACCCAACTAAGCCATCATCCGGCATTTCCGGCAAGCTCAACGCTTTGCCTTTCTTGGGGAAAGGAAAATCCTGTAAGTCTACTCTGGCGGACGCATTCGCGTGCAATCGCTGCCCATGTTCACTGCTGTTAATACTGGCATATACAGGGTGTAAATCATCCGGCGCCTTGGCCCAGAACGAGTCCGGCTGTTCGTTCGGACTTAGCCACCACGCGGCTCTGGCAATCTCTAACAGACCGAGCATAAAGCTATTGTAAAAGCTGGCACGCATGCCATCTGCCGTGCTTTTTAAAATAAAATCTTCCCGTTCTTTTGAATCAAACGCAGACATATCCAGCGTCAGCTTGCCTTCATACAGATCAGCATCTTTGAGTAACTCACGAATGCGTTTTATATCTGCCGGGTCGTAATGCCATGCCAAAAGCTCCATGTGCCGGGCGATACCTTTGAGATCATTTTCATCTTCTTCCCCCACCGGCGACCATGCGGGCAGACTGTATTCTTCGGGGTTGGGCAGGCCTTCGCGGCGCGTACTGTCATAGTTTGCAGCGCTTGCCCCGTCAAAACGCATATGGGGCAATTCTGACATTTTATGGCCCGGGTCTTCTTCCAAAACCCATGCATCATCTTTCTTATCGCGATAGGTATAGGTCTGAATGCCATCCAGAACCCTGACCAACATTTCTACATCCGCCTGCAAGGCCTTGGCTTCTTTCAAAACCCTCTGCATTTCCTTGGCGTAGAGCTGGTAATCATTGATTTTCGTATTCTGGTTAAAACTCTCGATCCGCTCCGCCCATTCATCCAAACCATGCATTGTATGGCCGTAACCGATATCGCTGCTGCCATCCATGTTCACCAGACGCACAGAAAAATCCGTCGGCCCAAAGCGCCACTTGTTATAGTGTTCCTGCTTGCTGCCTTCGGTTAAATAGTGGCTTTTACCGGAATTGATGCCTTCGTTGCGGATATTCAGGCTCAGCACATAAGAGTCATTGCGTATGACCGGGCCGGATTCGGCGCTGCTGGAAGAAGGTGAAGATGCGCTTACATCATCATCTGAGGGGCTCATTAATGATGAAACCCCCATCGCCAAAACAGCGAGGGTAAGGGCCCCCGCCGCAGCTTTGCCCGCGAAGGTACTGAATATATCCATAGGGTTCATGGAACGCGTTCCTCTTCGTATGTTTTTTCAGTAGCTCTACATATCGGGCGGTTATGCACGTCCCCAGAAGCCGCGCGCATGCGGCTTCTTTATCGTTTTAACAGCATCAGTTTATTCAGATGCCGTTACCTTAACGGAATCGATATTCACGTATGATTCCAATGGTTGGCCATCCAAATACGCATCACCACCGTGATCATCCTGCGAAATGGCGAAGAACAGTTTTGATTTTGGGCGCAGCATTTTCAGGCTCTCCAGCTCAATTGTCTTTTCCTCTTCACCTTCCATGTACTTGAAGGTTGCGAAATATTCACGCCCCACTTTTTTCAACGTGGCCGTGATAGTGCCAATATTATCATTGTATGTTTTTTCAATATTGGGGAAATAATGATAACCATTCGACCACGTAATTGCCTTTTTCGAGACAGTCGGCGTGCCATCTTCAACTTTCTCAAGAATAGCGTCCACCATGGCGCTCGTGCCGGCATCCAGAGAACGGACACCAACCGAGATAAAGTTTTTAGTATCATCCATCACGCCGAAATAAATGCGTTCGCGCGATGTATGTACTTCATTGTCAAAAACAACTTCCAATGTCCAATCACCCTCAGGCATGGCTTCAGTCGCCTGGAACAGGTTGGGGAAGGCTTCATCAGCCAGCGGCATAATCTGTTTGCCCGGCATGATGATTGTAATCTTGCCATCTTCCACGATGTAATTTTCTTTATTTTCGTTTTTCACTTCCCAGTGCGGGTTTAAGCCTTTGCCGTCAAAAGTATCTTCGAAGGCAACAGTTTGAACGGGTTCCGGCGCAGCGACAGGTTCGGCGGCTTCTTCCAAAGCAGCTGTTAATGTTTCCGCATCCGGCGCATCGTAATATTTTCCGCCTGTGGCTTCGGTAATGCATTGTACGGCCTTGGCTTCTTCATCGCCCAGCGTAAAGCCGACCACATCCACGGCGACTTCCAGACCTTGATCTTTAACCTCTTTGGCGGCAGCGCAGGGGTCGCCCTTGCACTCTTCCAGACCATCCGTCACCAGAATAATCTTGTTTTTCTGGCCCTTAAATGCAGCAAAGGATTTGGAAGCTTCTTTAATCGCATCAGCAATCGGCGTTTCACCTTTGGCAGATAGACCAGAAACAGTCGTTTGCAGCTTTTTGGCATCATCACCGCCCAGGGGGGAAACAAGCTCGATATCCGTGCAATCCTTGGCTTTACGGTGACCATATACCAGCAGGCCCAGATTGGCATCAGCCGGCATTTTGCCCAAAGTACTGATTAAAACCTCTTTTGCGGCATCCATACGACTCTTATCGTCTACCTTTTCCTTCATGGAGCCGGAAGCATCCACAATGAACATGATGTTCGGATTCGCCATAGCCGTTGATGTAAGTAGCAGTGACGCTGCCGCAATCGTTGTAAATAATCTCATTTTGTCCTCTGTTTTTTTAAGTATCGGTAAATCTTACAAATTTTGAATGGAATATCAATTTTTTAGAAAATTTATTTGCAAGAATAAAGGATATATTAGCTTGTCCATATCAGGTACTTGCTTCCTGAATATTTTCACCTGTTACAACTCCTCTATCTGCTTATATTCAGGAATTTCCACGGTCCAGCCCAGACGTTCCTCGATTTTGAATTTGAGCGATAAAGCTGCCTCTGGTTCGCCGTGCGTGATAAAAGTCTTACGCGGTGGTGCCCGAAAATGACCAAGCCATTCCAGAATTTCCTCATAATCGGCATGGGCCGACATGGTGTCCAGCTTCACAATTTCCGCCCGGACCTTGTGCAGATCGCCGTGAATTTTCAGTTCCGTCTCTCCCTGCGCCAACCGTGCGCCGCGCGTACCTGCTGCCTGAAATCCGGCTAATATAACGGTATTGCGGGGATCACCGATAAAATGCTTCAGATGATGTAAAACACGCCCGCCTGTTGCCATGCCGCTGGCGGAAATGATGATCGTTGGCAGGCCGTTATTCTTGCTATAAATCTCCTTCGATTGTTCAACGGTTTGGGTATAAAACACGCTGGAGCACACAGCATCGCACTGAACTTTCGAAAGACGGTGCTCGGCATGATGCTTTTGTAAAAGTTTTGTGGCGCTGATCGCCATAGGGCTATCCAGATAAACGGGAATATTTGGAATGCGCCCTGCCGTCTGCAACTCATGAATATAATACATCAGGCTTTGCGCCCTCCCGACAGCAAAAGCCGGGATCACAATTGTGCCGCCGCGCGCGATCGTTCTGGTAATAACAGCCTCCAGTTGGTCCAACGGATCGGTCTTGTCATGCAGCCGGTCACCATAGGTGGATTCCAGTATCAGATAGTCAGTATCCTGAATTTGCGCGGGCGGTTTCATAATAGGATCATGCAAACGGCCCAAATCACCGGAGAAGGTAAGGGTCGTAAGCCCATCGCTTATCTGGACGCAAGCTGCCCCCAGAATATGCCCGGCATGTGTATAACGGAAGGTCAGCATATCGCTCAAACGGTGCTCATCACCAAAAGACACGGGCTTTAGAAACTCCAATGCCCGCTTGGCGTCTTCCTGCGTGTAAAGCGGCAAGGCCGGATGATGCTTGGAATAGCCGTGCTTGTTAGCCTGTATGGCATCTTCTTCCTGCAAATAACCGCTATCAGGCAGCAGAATATCGCACAGATCCGCCGTGCCTTCCGAACAGTAAATAGGCCCGTCAAAACCGTTTTTCACCAGCAAGGGCACATAACCACTATGATCGATATGCGCGTGCGTTAATACCACGGCATCAATATCCGCCGGATTGACGGGCAGTTTATCCCAATTGCGCAGGCGCAGTTCTTTTAGCCCCTGGAACAACCCACAATCGATCAGGAACTTCCTGCCGTCATCCTCCAGCAGGTATTTGGAACCTGTGACTGTACCCGTGGCCCCCAGAAATGTCAGTTTCATGTTTTTAAATCCCTCCACCGGTTGTCCACGCAAACCATAGCGCTATAGCCACTAGGGCCAAAGACAGTCCCCGCTGTACAATCAGACGGCGCTTCCGATCTTCCATAAACCGCCGGGCATAACTGGCCAGAATAACAATCAGCCCGTGTATAAGCGTTGCCACCAGAACATAAGTCAGGGTCAATATAACGACCTGAGAACCAATAGGAAATGCCGCATCAATAAAAGTTGGCAAGATCGTTATATAAAGAACCGCCGCCTTGGGGTTAAGAAGGTTAACAAATAAGCCGCGCTTAAAAAAATTTAAAATAATGCGTCGTTGCAAGCATTTCTGCCTTCCTGGGCATATCTTCAGTGTCTTGCCATCCATCCCAGGCAAGCCAAAGCATGTAGAGCACACCGCCCAGGCGCAAGATCTGATAGGCCAGAGGCGAATGGGAAATAAGAGTAGCCATACCGAGAGCCGCAACAATGCCCACTATCAATAACCCCAAGGCCACGCCCAATGTTGCCGCCAGACCGGCATAACGCCCCTTGCTGGCACTTACCACCGCCAGATACGCCATATTGGGCCCCGGCGTTGATTCAATAACCAAGCTGGTCAGGATAAACGAAAGATAAGTGGCGAAAGACATGACGTTTTTTTTCTGCTATTTTTAAGCCTTCTAAAATAGTCTGAAATAACAGGCTACAAAAGAAGAAACCTATTATGCGGCATCACGATGCGGATTTTCATTTATTACAAGGCGCACGTAACTACGCCCTTGATCTGTGGCGTTCTTACCGTATCTGGAAGGAATTCCGCAAAGGCTTTACCAAACTAAACCGTGTACATAAATGCGTAACATTTTTCGGCTCCGCCCGGCTTGACGAGAACCACGAGTACTACAAGCTGGCCTATGATACCGCCTATAAGATCGGCAAGGAAGGCTATGCCGTCATGACCGGCGGCGGCCCCGGCATTATGGAGGCCGCCAATCGCGGCGCAAAAGAGGCCGGCGCGTTATCCATCGGCTGTAATATTAAGCTTCCCGTGGAACAGATCCCTAACCCATATCTGGATATCTCCCTGAAATTCGATCATTTCTTTGTCCGTAAGGTAATGCTGCTGAAATATTCCAGCGCTTTTGTGCTGCTGCCCGGCGGTTTGGCACGATGGATGAAGTCTTTGAGACCGCCACCCTGATGCAAACCGGTAAAATCTGTAACTTCCCGGCAGTGATCATGGGCAGCGCCTATTGGAAGCAACTGGGGCCATTTCTGGATAAAACCATGCTGGATCTCGGTACAATCGATGAACGTGATCTACAATTCCTCAAAATGACAGATGATCCGCAAGAGGCATTGGATATCATCAAAGTTTCTTGTTTGAATATATAATTGCGTATTAGGAGATTTTTCCTAAAGAAACAGCATCAACTTAAAAAAAGTGCGGAAATGGTGCCGTTGAAGGGAATTGAACCCCCGACCTTCTCATTACGAATGAGCTGCTCTACCCCTGAGCTACAACGGCGTTTGGAATGTTTTATTTGAATATGTCCGTATTTATACGAATACCGCTCATAAATCAATAATGCTTAGCATGATGCCGGGCAAGGCAGGCAGACGGTTTGGACTTGAAATTGGTGCTTTAAGGCTCTATGTGTTCTTCAGGAAGATCGGCGCGGGCATGGTCCGCTGAATCCGGTCAGGGCCGAAAGGCAGCAGCCGCAGGCATTTACTGTGGGTCGTGTCCGATCTTCCGCTCACGCATTGAAATCCCCCTGAAATTTTCATATCTATTTGATATTCCCACTGTTTTTCATTGTGCGAAGCAATATTTTCTGGACAAAACATTCCTGCGCTTTATAGACTGATCCCGGTTTAGATTTTTTATTACTAGCGTAGATAATAACAATAATAGCCAGGACGGTACTATGCAGAACACGGAGACAACCGGGTTCCTGATTAATTTCAGGAGCCTGTGGCGCAGCGCCACATCTTTTAGTTTTTCCAATACATATAAACCCCGGATCAACAAACAACCCCCACGGCGGTTTTCCTTTGAAACTCAAGAACGTCCCGATGGGCGCCAAGTTCTTTACTTCCCCTTTGCCAGCGTATCTGACGTACATTGGGGCACGCGGGCCTGCCGGGCGAAGCGCTTTGCCCATATGATGCATCATACGGAAAGCGCTGAGTTGCACGGCGTGGGCGATATGATCGACCTTAAATACATGGTCAAAAAGGAATACTGGAATATCGGCCCTTGGCACCGCGAAGGCATTGCACATGTGCTTCGCAAAGCAGAAGAAGGCACAAAAGTCCTTTATTACCGCGGCAATCATGAAACGGGCATGCGTGAGATAGTTGATCATAAAGCTGGTAATCCTGCTCCGCTTTGGCGCACAAACCGTGAAATCATGGGCATTAAACTGGTATATGACCATGAACGTACCGACCCCCAGGGCCGCCGTCATTACATGACCCATGGTGATGTATTCGATTACGGCGCGTTTGAATCAGAAAAGCTGGCCGGGCTTATGAAGATCCTGATTGCCGTTCTGGGGTCTAAAAAACATGCGGAAGGGTTTATTTATAACGTCTGTAACGGGGCGTACGAGTCACTTTACAGCGTAGATTCACTGATGCAGTCGATTCCGGGGCTGGAACATACCTCGCTGGCGGCGGAAGCCAAAAAAGCCTTCAAGGAATATATTAATGAGCGCCTTGATATCCGCCGCGTTATATCGGAAGCCCTCGATGACAGTGATCATGATGTCATGATTTACGGTCATTCGCATATGCCGGGTTTCGACTGGACACCGGGCGGTAAGATGTTGATCAATGACGGCTGCAGCACCGAACACGTGAATATGCTGGTGCAGGACCGAAGCGGCACCTTTGCCATCCTGACATGGCACAAGGACGGCATGGCCGTTGAGGAGGAGCCGGAAGGCCCCGGCAGCCCCAGCCACCATTATTTCGTCAGCTGGAAAGAGCTGGGGCTAGATCATTTCAGCGCCCCTGACGCCCCGTTGCAGACGGGACGATATACTGACATGGCAGACCGCGCACTCCGGATTATATACCGCCTTGCACCGCCGCGCGCGCATACGGAAGTCAAGGAAAGGCAATTCCTGCACCGTCATATGCTGGAAAATTTTGATCTGGCTGTTGATATGGGATACGAACCCAGACCGGAAGAGTTCATGGCCTATCACCGCATGCTGGCTGATCTGCGTTATGAGGAAGCCTGGCTGCAGAAAATGAAATCATCTCTTCCCCGGCCTGATTTAAGCTTCACCCCGGCTGAACACATTAGCTAAGTCAAATATTTGACTTCCCCCCTGTAGCGGCGTAGAGTTCAAAAAAACTAGCGTAAACAGACTAGTGTAAAAAAAATCAATTAAGAACAGGGATTCCTCATGAAAAAATCTATC
Source organism: Alphaproteobacteria bacterium (assembly GCA_021208265.1). GTDB lineage: Bacteria > Pseudomonadota > Alphaproteobacteria > Micavibrionales > Micavibrionaceae > JAJOJU01. The sequence continues at coordinate 11,343 of JAJOJU010000048.1, forward strand.
GCTGCCGCGGTTGCGGCATTATCCGCTATTTTTGCAATTTCTACAGACGTTAATGCTCAAGGCGTACAGCTTCCTTGCGGCCCTACTAAGAACGTCATGCAAACTCTGGATCGTCTGGACGAAAAAGCCATAGCCATCGGCAGGCTACACAGTATGGATGGCGCCTTGGGCGAACAATATATCACCTATATGAATATTCTCCAGCGGGCCGGGGCGTTACAGGAAATGCCGGAGCGGGCTTATTTCCACCTGCATGCCGATAAGGCACTGGGAAGCTGGTCACTTATCATTTCAAACGACAAAGGCGTAAGCTGCTCCATCGCCTCCGGTGAGGACATGAAAATACAATCCGCATTCAGCCGCGCCCCCGGTATTCCGGTGGCTCTGTATAAATGGCCTACGGAACTTGAAAAGAAAGAATATGAGTTAACATGGTCCAAGAACGGCGGGCAGGGATTACAATGGACCAGCATGTTCACCCTGACGGACCTGAAAACAGGTCTTCCCGTGGGTGAGAGAGAGCTTAGAATTTATGCCAATACTGAAAACGGTCATTTCACATTCCTGATGCATGATCCGGCAACAGGCGATATCGAAACCGTAGCCGAAGGCGATATGTTCCCCTCTCTGGAAGCCGTTGAAGCCTCCGTTCGTAAGACTGACGAACAAAAACTCGCCAGACCTGCAGCCCCCAATGCCCCGGCACCGGAAGTTATTCCACAATAATGGGGTAATATTAATCAAGGCGGCGCTTTCTTTTTGAAGGCGCTTGCCCTGAGGCCGTGAATCGTCTTTAGTGGATTTATGGATTCCACGCAAAATCAGGAACAGAAAAACGCCTTACCGCGTTTTAGCGCTTAAATACCGCCCGCAAAATTTTGACGAACTGATCGGTCAAGACGCGCTGGTTCGCACCCTGAAAAATGCGATCGAAACCGGCCGTCTTGCCAATGCCTATATGCTGACAGGCGTACGCGGCGTGGGAAAAACCACCACAGCCCGCATTATCGCCAAAGCCCTTAACTATAAGGGCCCGGATGGAACTTCCGGCCCCACTACCGGCCCCACGGATGATTGCGCCCTGTGCCAGGCTATCGCGCAAGACCGCCACCCGGATGTGATGGAGATGGATGCCGCCAGCCGCACGGGCGTGGACGATATCCGTGAAATTCTGGACGGCGTGCGCTACGCCCCGTCCGAAGCGCGCTACAAAATCTACATCATTGACGAAGTTCACATGCTTTCCAAAAACGCGTTCAATGCGCTTTTGAAAACGCTGGAAGAACCGCCGCCGCATGTAAAATTCATCTTTGCCACCACGGAAATCCGCAAAGTGCCGGTGACGGTTCTTTCCCGCTGCCAGCGCTTTGATCTGCGCCGGGTCGATATCCCCACGCTGCAAAAGCATTTCACATCGATTTGCGAAAAAGAAAGCGTCACAGCGGATGAGGAAGCGGTTTCCCTTATCGCCCGCGCGGCGGATGGTTCGGTGCGTGACGGGCTTTCCCTGCTCGATCAGGCGATGGCCCTTGGTAACGGCAAGGTGGAAATAGAGCAGGTGCAGGATATGCTGGGCCTGTCCGACCGCGGGCGCAGCCTTGATCTTCTGGAAGCGGCCCTGAAGGGCGATACGGCAGCATCCCTTGGTGTTTTTGATGAAATGATAGAACGTGGCGGTGACCCGCTGACCATTATTCAGGACTTGCTGGAGCTTACACATCTGCTCAGCCGCCTGCGCGCCGTGCCGGATGGCGGTTTGGGCGCAGCGGGTTTGAACCCTGATTTTGCTACGCGCCTCTCTGAACTCTCCGGCAAGCTTTCCATGCCCAGCCTTGCCAAAAGCTGGCAGATTTTGCTGAAAGGGGTAAGCGAAGTACAAACCGCGCCCAGCCCCTCTGGCGCTGCGGAAATGATTTTGATCCGTCTGGCCTATGCCGCCGATCTGCCCGATCCGGCGGAACTGATCCGTAAATTAAAGGAAGGCGGTTCTTTAGACGCCACTGCTCAAAAAAAAACTGAGCTAGGCAGCGCCGGGCATAGTGCCCCCCCCCGCTGCCATGTCCCTCTCGGAACCCCCGGCCTATACCGCCCCCTTACGGGAAACACAGCCGCCATCATCCTATAATAACGGCCCTGTCACGGCTTCCATAGGGCGCGGCGGAGAAGCCTTGGCCGTTCTAGCGGAAGTTGAAGCTGAGCCCGCCCCGTTACTCATCACGCTGGAAGACGCCGTCACATTGCTGGAAGACGCGGGGGAAGTCCTGCTCGCCGGGCGTATCTATCAATTCGTGCATATGGTCAAGCTGGATGACAAGACCGAAGGCGGACACATGGAATTCCGCCCGGCCCCCGGTGCGCCGCAAAATCTGGCGCAAGCCATTCGGGAAGGGCTGATTGCCGTCACCAAGCGCCGCTGGATGGTTAGCATATCCGACAAGCCCGGCATGGACACCCTCGCCGAACAAACGCAGGCGCGGCTGGCGGCGGAACTTGACGAGGTCAAAGCCCATCCGCTAATGAAGGCTGTTTTTAATCTCTTCCCTGAGGCGGAGATTACGGATATAAAGAAGACCTGATTAATCAAGGATATGAAACATGCTTAACTTCCAGAAAATGATGCAGCAAGCCCAGCAGATGCAGTTCAAGCTGCAGGAAATGCAGGAAAAACTGGCTGATATCGAAGTCGAAGGTCAGGCGGGCGGTGGCCTCGTGAAAGTACGCATGACGTGCAAAGGCGATGTCACAGCGCTGGAAATTGATCCCTCCATTATGGGCGACAAGGAAACATTGGAAGATCTGGTCATCGCTGCCGTTAACAACGCCAATGAAGCTAAAGAAACCAAGATCAAGGATGAAACGGCGCAAATGATGCAGTCCATGGGCTTGCCGCCCGGCGCACAGCTGCCGTTCTAATGAAAATAGCCACGTGGAATATTAATTCCGTACGCCTGCGCGCACCGAATTGCGTACGCTTTTTAGAGACGTACAGCCCGGATATCCTCTGCTTGCAGGAAACCAAAACGCCGGATGAATTCTTCCCCTTCGACCCTTTCCGCGAACTGGGGTATGAGCATATCCACATCCACGGTATGAAGGGCTATAACGGCGTGGCGATCATCTCGAAGCTGCCCTTTGAAAGCCATGATATCCACCACCGCTGCGGACGTGAAGATTGCCGTCACATTGCCGCCAAGTTCAAAGACTTTGAGCTGCATAACCTTTATATCCCGGCAGGCGGCGATGAGCCGGACCCTGTCATCAATGATAAATACGCCCATAAGCTGGGCTTTGTTGAGGAAATGACCGCGTGGTTTAAGGATACGTACACCGCACGTACACCCTTAATCGCGCTGGGGGACTTCAATATCGCGCCCTACGAACATGATGTCTGGTCACATAAACAGCTCTTGAAGGTCGTATCGCACACGCCGCCGGAAACTGAACGGCTGGCGGCGATGCTTGAATCGCTGGACTGGATGGATACTGCCCGGCATTTCACGCCCATGGATGAAAAGTCCTATACATGGTGGAGTTACCGCAATAAAGACTGGCGTAAATCCAACCGGGGCCGCCGGCTTGATCATATCTGGGTGACGCAAGCCTTAAAGCCCGCCCTTAAAAGCTATCAATCCTTTACAGATATCCGCGACTGGGAGAGCCCGTCCGACCACGTACCCGTGATGCTGGAGCTTAAGTTGTAAGCTCTTTATAAAGATCCAGATAGGCCTTCACTGCGGCGTCTTTCGTGAATTCATTTTGATAGCGTGTCAGCCCGTTTTTCATCAGTTTTTCCCGCAAGATTTTATCATCCAAAAGCTTTTGGATAGCGGTTTTCAGGGCTTCCACATCATCCTTGGATACAACAAGCCCGTCCTCCTCATCCCGCACGAACTGACGCGGACCATCGGCATCCGATGTAATCACTGGTGTTTCCTGCATCCAGCTCTGCACGAAGACCGTGCCGAAAGGCTCATAGCGCGAGCAGAACACACATATATCGCTAGCCTTGAACAGCGCCGCGCGGTCATCGCGCCAGCCCAGTAGCTTTACCCGATCCTGTACGCCCAATTCAGCGATTAAAGCTTCCACGATCTGCCCTTGCCGGGCTTCCCCGGCGATCCACGCATACACACCGGGCAATTCCGCCACGCGCGCGCCAGAATATCAAACGCCTTGGATTTATGAAGGCGGCCCAGACCCAACAGCAGCGGGGCGCCCTCCGGAATATTTTCAGCCGCACGGGAGGCCGGGCGTCCGCCGCTTCCGTTTCCGCAAAATTATTGATGTGGCGCACATTATCAGGGGCCACACCGTTTTCTTCCAGATATGTTTTGATCAGGGGCGTTATCGTTGTGAAAAAGTCCGTATTTTTGAAATATTTGAGGCTGTAATACCCCCCAAGGCGCGAAACCACCTTATACGCTGGAATACCCATGGAACCCCTCCAGCGGGGCGTTTTGGCCGAAGCGCGGCTCATCCAGCTCTGCACAATATCCGGCTTGAAACGCTTGATAATCCGGGTCAAGGCAAAACGGGTATAAATATCAATTACGCCGCCAAATGGCAGGCTATAAACAGTGATACCAGCAGCTTTAAGGCGTTCATTCCGGGGGTTGTCACGTGTAACAAGTGCCACGTCCTGCCCGGCTTCATGCATGGCAAGCACCATATCAATGCAGGCGGTTTCCGCCCCGCCATGCTTGCCACCCGCCATAACATGTAAAATTTTCATACAGACAGACGCCGCTTATTCGGCAGGTTCTTCATCGGATTCGGAAGGTACCTCTTCCTCAGCCGGGGCGTCTTCGGCAGCGGCATCCGTATCTTCTTCTGCGGGCGCTGTTTCCTCAGCCGTTTCTTCAGGAAATTCCTCAGAAGCAGGCTCTTCCACCTTCTGCATTTCCTGCGGCACCGAAATCAATGTCGTGCTGATGAGCATCAACATATTGTCTTTCGTTTCCACCATTTTTTCATACAGGAACTCGCAGGCCTCTTCCGATGTCACAGGCACCTTGTCGTATATCGTCTGGCTATGGGCGCGCAGCGTATCGGCAGCGGCCAGCGCATCGTTGATTTCATCCTTGGTGGCATAATCCTGCGCGAAGATCATGCTCTGCGTCAGACCTTCCGCTTCAGTCAATTTAGCATTTACAGCTGTTTTCCAGTCATCAAAGCGGTCTTCCATTTTGGAAGCCATATCCGGGTTTTCCCTGGAACATGCACTTACCGCGTTTCCAACATCGCCTTCCACGGTTTTAACCGTCTGGATCAGGTTGTGATTGTTATAAATAATCCCGAAATGGTGGCGTTCTTTGTCATTCAACCTTTTCTCCAGTACGCCCAGCTTGTCGGATAAATCCTCTTTCAGATCCTCAGCCTTTTCCTTGAAGTTTTCCGCGGCTTTCAGGTCCACTTTTTCTTCCGCAGCCGGAGGAGCGCCCGGCGCGGCATCCGGTTCTTCAGCAGAAACAGAGGCGGCAAAAAACACAAGCATAAAGGCAAAAAGAATATGTTTCATGGAATCGGATCTTTCATTGAATGGCTTGGATAAAACTATCGCCTTGGCGGCGCTTGGTCAATCGCCGGATGATTGATATCGTTTTCACAAAAAAAAACCGCCGGGAGTAATCCCGGCGGAAGATAGAGAACTTTTCATCCAGCCCGCTAGCGGGGCATCACTTTCGGGCCTTCAACCGAAAAGTTCCAGCACATGACATAAGAGACAAAACGTAAAATCTTTCGTGCGATTGTTATATTTTCCGTACGTTTTATCGCTTTCCCCGGACCCTCATTAAAAGGTCCTTTTCCCACACACAAACCCTGCCTGTTCAACGCGCTTTTGTTTTTTGCGTTTTTGGTTCCCTCAAACCCTGCTGGTCCGTTTTTTTCTTAGGAGTTCCCCAACCCCTATATATTTACCATAACATTTAAAATGTAAATACAAAGTAAATAAAATTCATTTCTTATTTCGAATATATTTTTTATTTGCTTTTATTTGATCGGATTTAAATAAAAATTACATAAAATTTTATGCAATTGTTTATTACTTGAAACAACAGAAGAAATAATGTTGCGGGGCGGCATAAAAAAGGCAGGAAGCCGCGCATTTTCAGGTTGCAGCGAACAGGGCGCCCGGTTTATGGTTTTGGCAAATAAATAAGGATTTAAGCTGATGACGCAAAAACTCTCTCTTCGCTCTGATGTATCGACCTTCCGCGCGCTGGATAATCTGGCGGCGGTGAATAAACGTATCAAGGCGGGGGAAGATATCGTACGGCTGGAAGCCGGGCAGCCATGCTTCGGTGTACCTGAGGCTGTTTTAGCCTATGCCAAGGAACGCCTGTCGCTTGATAAATTACAGGGTTATACCGATGCGTTGGGCATGCAGCTGCTGCGCGCGCGCATTTCAGCTTATGTTCACCAGCGTTATGATGTGGAAGTTGATCCGGGCCGCATTGGGGTTACGGCGGGGTCATCCCCCGGCCTTGTCATGGCTTTTTTAGCGGCCTTTGATGCCGGTGATACCATTGCCGTCTGCACCCCCACCTATGCCGCTTATATGAACACGCTGAAAGCACTGGATATCAAGGTGGTGGAAATCCCGACCGGTCCGGAAACAAACTATCAGCCAACCGCAGAATTGCTGGAAAAATCCGGTCAAAAATTTGACGGGCTGATTATATGCAGCCCCTCCAACCCCACAGGAACATTGATTGATGAGGCAGAGCTTCAGAAAATCTGCCAGTGGTGTGATGATAAAGGCGTACGCCTGATCTCGGATGAGGCTTATCACGGCATTACCTATGAAAAGCCCGCACAAACGGCCCTGAAATTCTCGAAAAACGTGATTGTTCTGAACACGTTTTCCAAATATTTCGCCATGACCGGCTGGCGCATGGGCTGGATTACGGTGCCTGAGGAAATGGCGGTGCGTATCAAGCGCCTGTCGGAAAGCCTCTATGTCTCGCCGCCCACCATTTCCCAGCACGCGGCGTACAAGATCTTTGACCATCTGGACGAGCTGGATGGCTATGTCGCCCATTACAAGGCTAACCGCGATATCCTGCGGGATGCCTTGCCGAAAGCGGGCTTAACGAAGCTGTCCGCTGCCAACGGGGCATTCTATTTTTATGCCGATATCAGTGAATATACGAATGATGCGGAAAGCTTCTGCCGCGCCATGGTGGATGAAGCCGGGGTATCCTGCACCGCCGGGGTGGATTTCGACCCCACACGCGGCAACACGACCATGCGTATATCATACGCCGGTACCGCAGAGGATATGCACAAGGCGGCAGATCGGATCGGAAACTGGCTAAGCACGTCAGCAAAAGCTTTGCGTGCTTAAGCGAACATGCTATTTTATCGGCATGAAAATGCGCGCCTCTCATCACCCGGAATCCGGTAATATCCTTTGGTTCATCCTGATCGGCATTGTACTGATCGGTCTTTTGACAGCTCTGGTCAGCCGCGGGACATCTTCCGTTGATCAAAGCGGGGATGTTGAACAAATGCGGATCGTTGCCGGACAAATCATGCAAACCGCAAAATCCTTTGAAAGCGCCATTTCCAACATGAAAATGAATGGCATATCCGAAAGCGATATCAGCTTTCAAAACAACGCTACGGCTGTCGACTACACAAATGCGAACTGTACCAATGTTTCCTGCCGCATTTTTGAAAGCGGCGGCGCAGGGCTGGCTTACGTGCGTCCACCGCCGAATGCGCTGACAACCACCAATACGGAATGGATTTTCACCGGGGCGAATAATGTCGGCTCCACAGACAACCCCGTTGGCACCACGGCAGCCGGCAGCGGTAACGACCTTCTGATGCTGCTGCCCAACATCACACAAGGCGTCTGCCGCCAGATAAACCGTCTTATGGATGTCAATGGCCCCAGCTATGACCCGCCCGTGGATGACGGCATATCATTCGATGAATTCACCGGTACATACGATCCTTCGACCCCCATCACTATTCTGGAAGGTACTACGGCAGGTAAGGAGCTGGATGGCAAAAGTGCCGGATGCTTCTTTGATACCGTCACCAACGGGTATTATTTCTATCAGGTGATACTGGAGCGCTAATTTTATTGACATAATTTATAAGCTTTGCTACTCATCCTTGCATATCATAAAGATGCCAAGGAGACTCTATTATGCCGCTTTTAGGAAAAATCCTTCCATTTCGCCATGCTGCTCAATCCCACAGATCGGCTACCGCTGAAGATCTTGCAGATTTTCTGATTGCACGCCTCGAAAAGGGAGGATCGATATCACATGTCTATAGCTACTCTTTCAAACAGGCGAACAAAGACCATGTTTTTCGCCCCCATAAAGCTGCCATTCTCGGAAGCTTTGGCTTGAGCCCTTACATAAATTTTATTGTGGCAAAAGTGGATACGCATATCCCTCCTTTGTACGGGGCATCTTCTATAGAAGTTATCGCGCTGCCCGGAGCTAAAGTCTCAGCAGGGGGGCATAACGGTGTTTTGCCCATGGATAACCCGCTGAAGACCAGCATGATTTGCCCCTTATATACAGATGTCGCAGCCATTATGGCTAAAAAAGGTCGACCTGTAACACGCCAGGATGTGGACGTAGATGATTACAACTGGATTGAATTTCTTGTTACAGCCGGCCACTCGGTAACGGGTAATGATTTTAAGAACCCTGAAAAAATATATGATTTTTGCAAGAAAACGGGCTTTCCTTATCTTGATCAAAGCGGACGCCGGCTTCCAGTCGATCAGATTTGTATCCCTGCCAATTTTTTACGCGGCAGTAGAATATTCTCTGAGGATATGCGCGATGATCGCACGCTTACCCATATGAACCGTGATATTGGCTGATGAATGGTTTTTCCGGAAAGCCCCTTGGGAAGGGGCTTTTTATTATCTGAATGTTTCCTGCCTTATCATCCGTTTTTTTAGGGTGTGAGAGCATCCTTCAGGAACGCTTCATACACCCGGTCCCACAGCTGCGGTGACGGCGCGTTAACCACCCCGCCTTTAAGGTCATCCCCCTGATAAGGGCTGCCATCCCATTTCCGCACATGGAAACCCGCTTCCGTGAGCAATAGAGCGCCCGCCAGATGGTCCCAGGGTTCAATGCGGGTGTAGAGAGAGAAAACGGCTTCCCCCTCCAGCAGGGCCGGATATTCCCAAGCACAGCACATGTAAGTATCAGCCGAAGCCAGCATTTTGGCTTTTTCTTCCACCATTGGCCGGTAAGCAGACGGCACAAACATGGTACTGATAAACGCCCGCATGACGGAAAAATCAGCATCCGGTGCAGGCTGAGCAGCGGGCGTAAAGGGAACGCCGTCAATCATCACGCCTTTGCCCTTTTCGGCGTGGAAAATGCGGTCAAGCGGGATCTGGTATATCCATCCCCCGATGCATTCACCGTTGTAAACTGCCGCCACGATAGAACCATAGCGCGGCACGCCATGGGCGAAATTACGGGTTCCATCCACCGGATCGACAATAAAGATAAGCGTATTACTGGTTTTCAGGATATCGCGGCTGACTGTGCCTTGCGCCACGCTCTCTTCCCCCAGAACGTAGCAACCGGGATATGCCGCCTGCAGCCGTTTGGTGATTTCCACTTCCGCCTCTTCATCGGCGATGGTGACCAGATCCTCCGGCCCGCTTTTGGTACGGATCTCGCCGTCTGCCAATTTTTGAAAGCGTGGAATGATCTTGTCTGCCGCAACTTCTCGCATGATCTGGGATATTTCATTATGGTCGATTTGCATGCTGTGGGCTCCTTTCACTAATGAAAAAGGCCGCTTGCAGGCGGCCTTTTGTTTGTTTCTACTCTACCAGCCGGTTCCACCAGCCCCGCTTTTTATTGCCCCCTTCAGCAGCGGCTTCCTCGACCACCTCATAAGCGGGTGGCGCAGGGGGTTCCTTCTTGGCGGATTTTTCTTCCTTCGGCGCGGTATCGTTAGAGGCCTTTACCGCCTTCTTAGCCGCAGGTTTCTTGGCGGCTGTCTTTTTAGCAGGCTTGGCATCCTCTTCCGCCACGGCCTCATCTTTGGCCACTTTTGCCTTGGCAGCAGATTTTCTAGCCGGTTTGGCGTCATCAGCCACCTCATCCGCCTTCTTACCCTTGGCGGCGGGTTTCTTGGCAGCGGGCTTCTTATCCACCTTTTCTTCCGCATCAGAAACATCATCAGAGACTTTCTTGGCGGAACGGGATGCAGCACCACGGCCCTTCTTGGGCTGATCGGCTTTTTCTTCCATATCCTGAGCCTGAACCTCTTCGGACGTATCATCGAATGACTCTTCGCTTACATCGCCATGATCGTCATCGCGATGTTCCGAACGGCTCCGGTCACCACGGCGGTTACGTCCGCCACGGCGGCCACGGCGGCGACCATTGCGATCACCATCCCGGCCCTCTTCGCTGCGTTCATGGCGGTTGTTGTTACCATTACGCTCGCGCTCACCACGGTTGTTACCGCCATTATCCTCATCATCATCGCGCTCATCATCGTCCTGATCGGCGCTATTGCGCAGAACCTCGATACGGAAACGGTCGGAACCCATTTCGGAATCAACGCGGATCATAACTTTCAGGTCATATTTGGATTCAATTTCATCCAGATGCGCGCGTTTGTAGTTCAGCAGGTAAATCGCGGCTTTGTCGGATACATGAACCAGCAATTCTACGCCCTTGCGCTTGATGCCTTCCTCTTCAATCGCGCGTAGCAGCATGATTGTCGTGGCATCAGGCGTGCGGACATGTCCGCGTCCGTTACAATGGTCGCATAGATGGAACTGCGATTCCGTCAGCGACGGGTTCAGGCGCTGACGCGATAGCTCCAGCAGACCGAATGACGAAATCCGGCCGATCTGAATACGCGCGCGGTCGCCTGACAAGGCTTCCTTCAGCTTGCGCTCCACACGGGCGTTATTGCGGCGGTCTTCCATATCGATAAAGTCGATCACCACAAGGCCGCCCAGATCGCGCAGGCGTAATTGACGCGCCACTTCTTCCGCAGCCTCAAGGTTGGTGTTCAGCGCCGTTTCTTCGATATGGCGTTCCTTGGTGGCCCGCCCTGAGTTCACGTCGATGGATACCAGCGCTTCCGTCGGGTTAATCACCAGATACCCGCCGGATTTAAGGCGGGCTGTGGGTTCACCAATATCGCTGATCTGGTTTTCCACGCCGTATTTATGGAAGAGGGGAACCCCGTCATCCTTATACAGTTTCACCTTGGCGACATGCGAAGGCATCATCATTTTCATGAATTTCTTGGCGGTTTTCTGGCCTTCTTCGCCGGCGACGATCAAATCTTCGATATCGCGGCCGTAAAGGTCGCGCACCGCGCGCTTCATCAGATCCGCTTCCTCGTAAATCATGGCGGGCGCGCTGGATTTCAACGTCAGCTCGCGGATATCATCCCAAAGGCGCATCAGGTAATCAAGGTCACGCTTGATTTCCGGCTTGGTGCGGGAAACCCCGGCTGTCCGCAAAATCACCGACATGCCTTTCGGTACTTCGAACTCCTTCAGCATATCACGCAAACGGGCGCGGTCCTGGAAGCTCGCGATCTTGCGGGAAACACCGCCCGCCCGCGGGGAATTAGGCATCAACACGCCGTAACGGCCCGGCAGGGACAGGTAAGTCGAAACAGCAGCGCCTTTATTGCCGCGCTCTTCACGGGAAACCTGGATCAGCATAATCTGACCGCGCTTGATCACTTCCTGAATTTTGTACTTGCGGCGCAGGGCAAAGCGGGCGCGGTCCGTATTACTTTGACCTTCATCGTCATATTCGGTGCCGCCCAGAACTTCCACCTGACGAGAACGGTGCGCAGCACGGCCTCCGCGGCCACGACCGCGATTTCTGCCGCGACCACCGCGGCGGCCCCGGCGACCACGATCACCGGACTGGCGATCTTCATCGCTTTCCGCCGTATTGCCGATATTATCATCAGCATCGTCTTCATCGGATTCTTCCGCCGCATGGCTTTCTTCAGCATCGGCAGCTGTTTCTTCGGCATCTGCCGGGGAAACCTCACCACCGATTTCCTCAATCTCATCAAGATCGTGATCTTCTTCCTCGTCATCCTCATGCGCTTCGGATGCAGATTCAGACGCCGCTTCCTCGCGGGCGTGTTCTTCGTCATATTCCTCTTCCTGCTCGCGCATGAGTTCTTCCTGCTCGGCGATCAGGGCTTCCCGGTCGGAAATCGGTATACGGAAATAATCAGGGTGGATTTCAGCAAAGGGCAGGAACCCGTGGCGATTACCGCCAAAATTCACAAAAGCAGCCTGAAGCGAAGGTTCCACACGGGTTACCTTTGCCAAAAATATACTGCCTTTCAGGGGTTTTCTGTACTTGCTTTCGTAGTCAAATTCAACGAGACGGTTCCCGTCAATCACCGCAACCCTTGTTTCTTCCGCATGGGTTGCGTCAATCAGCATTCTTTTAGTCATTTAATATCTCCAACCGCACTTTGGCAGCCAGCCTCTAGAGGGGGCGCTATCGTACTCACAGCGCGCTAAAAGCGGCGCATCGTGCGGATCTAATCAGTTTCAAAATGGCGCTTACAGCAGCCTGCGAATCTCTAAAATTACCGAGTTCACTAACCAACGGAACTTTTCATGTCAAACCATGCAAGACCGCTATAAACCTGTTTCCCGACATTACACCGCTTTTTTACTTTCCTCAAGCGAAAAACTTAAGCTGAGCCGGGCAGGGCAGAGTTCCGCCATTGCTACTGAATTTGTGGGGAATAACAATGCCGCAAAGGTCATACTCATCTTCCCGGTGACATTCCTTGGTTCTTTGCTATGATGCTCTTCGATGATCCGGATTTTCACCACCATTGCCCTTACCCTTTTGCTCACCGCCCTGAGCACGGCTTACGCTTGGGCGCTCAGCGTGGATGCGGTGCGGGTGGGGGTCCACCCCGATAAAACCCGCATGGTGCTGGAATTAAGCGAAGTGAGTGATTTTAGGGTTTTCGTGCTGGATGACCCCACCCGTATCGTGGTGGATTTGCCGGCTTTCACATGGACCGCCGGGGCCATGCAGAACGCCCCCGGTTCCCTGATCCGGGAGGTACGCCACGGCGTGCTGCAACCCGGTGTCTCGCGGATCGTTTTTGATACGGAAAGACCCACCGCCCTTAAAACCGCTTTTGTCCTGCCTGCCCAGAACGGCAGCACCCCACGCCTTGTTATCGACTTTTCCGCCGCTTCGGACGCTGAATTCCGCGCCGAACGTTCCAAGGTCCTCGGCACGCTGGATGTAGCCCCTGCTTTCCTGAAAGCCCCGGCGCGCGTTGTCACGGGGTCTGAAAACCGGCTGGCAGGCAGCACAAGCCAATGCACCCAAACCACCCGCCAAACCGAACACATCCGCCCCCCGTACCCCGGCTATCAAACCGCTGATCATCATTGACCCCGGTCATGGCGGCACCGACCCCGGCGCGAAGGGAGCTAATGGCGTCAATGAAAAGCAGGTCACGCTGGCTCTCTCGCAAGAATTGCGCGACCAATTAATCGCCACGGGCCGTTACCGCGCCATTTTAACGCGTGATAAGGACGTATTCATCAAGCTGGGCGACCGGGTTAAATTCGCCCGCAAGCATGAGGGGGATTTGTTTATCTCGCTCCACGCCGATTCCATCAATAAACCCAATGTGGGCGGGGCGTCTGTTTACACTCTGTCCGACAAGGCTTCGGACGAACAAACCGCCAAGCTGGCGCGCGCGAAAACCAGGCCGATTTGATCGGCGGCATTGATTTAAGCACCGAAGATGAAGATGTCGCCAATATCCTCGTGGACCTCGCCATGCGCGATACCATGAACCAGTCGCGCTTCTTTGCCGGGTCGGTGGTTGATACGCTTGCCTATCATGGTGTGCGCATTCTGGAACGCCCGCACCGCTATGCCGGTTTCGCTGTGCTGAAGGCGCCGGATATTCCCTCTATTCTGGTTGAGGCCGGGTTCATGTCCAACCGGCAGGAAGCCAATCTGCTCAGCAGCCCTCAGCACCGCCAGAAAATCGCCGCGGCGCTGGTGCGCGGGGTGGATACGTATTTCCAAACCGTGAACGGAGAGGAATAGCCCATATGCCATTACGCAGAGCCCAGCCTTGCGACCGCAAGGCCGCCGGAAATCCGGCGAAAGTCTGCGTGACGCTGGAACGCCATGCCCGCCATGGCATGTAATATATGTGTTGCAAAAAAATCACGGTTTTGAAATTTCTGAAACCGTTGTGCAAAATTCTTTGAAATACTCTATTCACCCTTTTCCGCATTGTGTATAAAGGAACTTAAATAAAGGTTTCGCCCTTAAGCTATTAAGGGCATTTTTATTGAAACAACAACTTAACGAGGATACACACCATGAAAAAATTCGTTGCTACTCTTTGCATCCTGGGCTCCGCTCTGTCTCTGGCAGCTTGCGCTTCTGGCGATGGCAATGTTGAAACGCAAGCTCCTTACGCTCAAGAGCGTACAGCTGGCGAAGGCAAAGTGACCAAAATGGAACACACCTACAACAAAGCTCAGCACAAATAATTCAAACAGAATTATTTCTGAATAACGAAAAGCCGCCTAAATTAAGGCGGCTTTTTTGTTGGTGGTTTGCGAAGAGACACAATAACTATTGTGTCCCCGGACGCTTAACGGAAATCAATTCCGATTATGTTTTGACACAGACTAGAACACCACTGTTCAGGTTACTAGGCCAAGCAGCAGGGGTAAATGACAACAACTGTCCCGCATACCCTGCAGGGCAGCCAATAGCTCCGCCTGTCGAAATGGTGATAGCTGTACCGTTACATGACCAGCTACCGCCGCCATCAGGATTGGCCGGATATGTAACCGAACCCCAACTCGAGGTGCCTTGAGCAAAACGTCGTCCGCACCACGTCCCCGCGGGAGCAGAACCACCCCCACTCCCCAGCGCGCTCTGGTTCACGCAGCTGCTGCCGGAGCTATTACATATCCGGTCGGTATGAACGTCATGGGTCCATACATCGCGCCAGCCGCGTGATGACGACCCCAGATCATTGACATTGTCGGTATAGGGCTGCAATGCCGTCTCGGTTAAATAATATCTCCAATCATTGTTCAGGCGAATAAACAGCTCATTCCCCACGGCGGCATCGTCAAACCGGAAATAATTCGCGCTGGACGACCCGAAATACCCGTAGCCGGAACCGTTCTGGGAATAAAGCGTACCTGTCGTCGTACCGCCCGCGCCCAAATCATCCCCGCCTGATACCGTCTGCCACGACCCATCGCCGCGCAAATACGTTGTGGCGCTGGCTGTGCCTGTAGCGGAAATTTTTGAGATGGCGACCGAGCTTGCCGCCAGTTCCGGCCCGGTAATCGCGTTATTGGCAATTGCAAGCACACCCGTGTTCGACAGGGTGGCATCACCGCTCATCGTCACGGCTGTCGCGGCGTTTGATCCGTTACCCACCCAGACTTGCGCGCTGTTCAGCCCCGGTAATGTGCCGCCGTTATCCGCCGCGCAACCCCATGTGGTGCCGTTGAATTTCAAAATCTGCCCGTTGGTGCAGGTAAGGTTGCCCAGCTTGGTCAGCCCCCCGGCGGCGTTATGGCTGTAGACGGATTTCCACGTACCGCTTTCGCATACCATAAAATGCCCTGTGCCGCTGTCATTCGCCGCCATGGTGGCCCCCGCGGTGGAACAGGCATCACCCGGCACCGGGTCGGCCCATGCCGCAGAAACCGACAGGCTAAAAAACGCCAGAACCGTCAGGCAACAGAACAGCCATCTCTGTTTCCCAGTATTCAAACCTGTGCGACGCTGAAATAAATGAAGCATGAATTCCCCCACAAATATCGGATTCCAAAGCAAGCCTTCTAACGGCTTAAAAAAAACCCCAACTCTTTCAATTCTAATCAATTTTTATTAAGAAAGGAATAAATAATGGGGCTGGGGGGGAATGGCGCACCCGGCAGGATTCGAACCTGCGACACCTGGCTCCGGAAACCAGTGCTCTATCCCCTGAGCTACGGGTGCATGAATGTGGTGCCCTCAGGGATAGCATGGGCACGGCATGCAAAACAAGCCGTATAATGCAGTGCAGCTATGATGCCCCATTGTCAAAAAACAGGCAGCCGCCTATGGTGAGCAAAACCCCCGCCGGGGCCTGTAAGGGAGCGTATAATGGACGATAGCTGGTCAATAAAACAGATTTTCGATGCCTGGTGGCGTAAGAAAGCCGGGCTGGTGCCGAATGATTACCGTGCCCTTTATATCCCCGATCCTGACCTGCGTACCGGGCATCGCCGTGACATGGTCAAAATGTGCCATTTTTACGCGCGGGAACTGGAGGGGATTGCCACGCTGGATCTCTCCTTGCCGCTTGAAATGAATGATAACCCGGCGCGCCCTTACCGCATCTATAAAATTACGTTTTTCCCGCGCGATGAAAAAGCGTTCCTGGAAAAAATGCGGGCGATGCAACACCCGTCCAACCCGGAATATGTACCGGAAGACCCGCACGCCCACCCGGAGTTTTATCTTTAGGTAAATCAGGCTTTTGTCAAAGCGCTTATTCTATCAGAAATGCAAGATTATGGACAGCCTGTGCAGGTAACTGTATTACAAATCTTGTTTCCGGCCCAGCCATTTGTAAAACAACCCCCTCCATTCCAACCACATTGCTTTTTGCCAATAGGTCCGTTTGCTGTCGTAAACGAACTCATAGCTTCACATCCTCGCTGATTTACACAAATAGTTGTTGCTTTGGCTGCATTGGGTGATCCCGAACCCGAAGTATGACAGTTACAATATCCGTTAATGCATCCTGTCTGGCTGTTCACGTTATATGCCTGCGTTTGCCCCACTGTCTTGACGGACCAGCCATCGGTGATCCCGCCTACATCCACTGTGGCTACTCTGGTGACGGCATAGGCATTGCCGCTTGTCAGGCGTATTTGCAGGCTTTGACCATCTTCAATTGTGCCGCTGGTCACCCAGACACCGCCATTAATTGAAATTTCAGGCGAACCGTCACCACTTACAGAAACCGGCGTCCCGGCGTTAATGCCGGTAATGGTAACGGTATTAGATGTTAGCAATGTGTTGAAAGCCTGCCCGGTCAGATCCGTAAACGTGAAAGCGTCTGGGGCGCCATCTGCCGCTTCTGTTGTTACATTCCACTCCGCAGAAGCGCTTCCGATACTCATCACAGATGTTCTGATGTTGCTAAATCCAGTGCCGGATGTCACACGCAGCTGCAATGTTTGACCACTCACAATCATGCCTGACGTCACCCACGGCCCACCATTAATTGATAATTCAGGCGTGCCTTCCGCACCGCTGATAGAGACAGTAACAGGCATGTTAATACCCGTAATCGTAACCGTGTTGGATGTAATAACCGTATCCTGAGTGGCGTTTGTCACATCGTTAAAAGTAAACGCATCCGGTTCGACATCATCCAGGCAGTTTTTCTGCATGGCGGCAACGGGGGCGGGTGTGCCGCTGGTAGTGGCAATATTGCCATCGTTACGGTACCAGTATTCATCCTTGCTGGTGGCTTCAATCGCACCAAATTTCCAGTCAGCAATCGGGGCATCAAACAACAAAGTACTGATAGTTACAACGACAGGTCGATGCCAGCTGGCACCTATTTGAAAACGGTATTCGCAAAGAGTATCAAAATTGGCAGTATCTGATAAATCAACTGTTTCCCATTTTGTAGACAAAAACTCGGAGTTACTGCTTGAAATCCCTCCCACCATGGAAACCCAGCTCGTACCATTACAAAACTGCATGGTTTTCAGATTGGTGTTGTAGACCATAACACCTTCTTCTGCGACAGGGTTTGCACAATCAGCCATTGCCGTCTGCGCAGCCGTTGCACAGAACACAAGCACCATAAAGGCCAAAAATATGCGGATAAAACCCATTAATCCCCTTGTCTTTGAGACCCTCGACAATCCCCCATACCCCATAAACAAACCGCATGGCACAGGGGCCGGAAAATTCTCCAACTACTTTAATTCTAATAAATTTTTATTAATAAAGAAATAAGTAATGGGGGAAACGCAGGCCCAAGATTTTTTAAAAAAACATGGTCATTACGCCGCATCTAGTTGCAAGGAGCCGTATAGGCCTGAGAATGTGTAATATTCAACCATGGCCCTTGATATTTCACACAAGCTCCGGTAGCAGGCCAGAACCAGCAGCATGTCCCGCCGGAGACGCCATTACACGCTGCCTGACACGTAGAAACTGTATACCCGCTGTTTCCGAAGACCTGCACAGAATCTCCATCACAGCCACGCCCATAGCTCATAGGTGTACAGTTATCGCCCGAGGCGGCACAACTTCCTCCGCTCTGGCTAATTGTACCATCATTACATGTCAAATCTCGCGTACCGGTATAACCGGACGCACTGTTACTTACACTCTTATTCTGACTATGCGTCATCGTACCCGATGATGCCGAACATCCCGGCGACCAGTTGATTGTTGTGCTGGTACAATTATTAGCAGCCCGCGTTGTCACACTCCAGCTATCCGTTACACCGCCGACATCTACCGTCGCCGATAGCGCCGTACTGAACGAAGCACTCGATGTCAGCCGCACTTGCAGGCTCTGACCGTTGGTGATAGAACCGCTTGTACCCCACGCACCGCCATTGATACTGATCTGCGCCCCTGTGCCGGTCACACTCACGGGCGTGGAAGCATTAATGCCGTTGATCGTAATGCTGTTCGATGTCGTCAGCGTACTGACCGCCACATCGGTTTGATCCGTAAAGCTGAAGGCATCCGGTGTCGTATCTGCCGTTGCACAAACCGCAGCATGGAAATATTGCATGTAACTGGAGCCATCAGTACCAACCTGATTACTATTGACGAAGAATGTACAGCTTTTTGTGGCACCCTGACTATACCACTCACAACACCCTTGAGAAGTTTGCGATGAACAGGCTGCCTGACAAGCGGCAGCACTTGTTAACGCTCCCAGATTGATTGTGGAGGATGAATAACAGGACAGGAATTGGACCAGAGCAGGACATGAAATCGCAGCGCCCGCCACTGTTGTCACGCTCCAGTCATCCGTCACACCGCCAACACTCACCGTAACGGAATAGGCATCGGAATTTGTGGCTGATGATGTCAAACGCACCTGCAAGCTCTGACCGTTCGTGATAGAACCGCTGGTGGCCCATGCGCCGCCATTAATGGAAATCTGCGGGCTGCCATCGCCGCTTACTGACACTGATGTGTCAGCGTTAATACCGTTGATGGTAATGCTGTTGGATGTTGTCAGTGTGCTGGTCGCCACATCAGTCTGATCCGTAAAGTCGAATGCATCGGGGGTGGTGTCAACAGCTGGTGCTTCCGTTGTCACGCTCCAATTATCCGTCACGCCGCCCACATCCACTGTAGCCGTATAAGCTGTTGAATTTGCTGCTGCCGATGTCAAACGCACCTGCAGGGTCTGGCCATCTTGAATCGTACCGGATGTCGCCCAAGGGCCGCCATCAATTGAAATCTGCGGACTGCCATCCCCGCTCACCGACACTGCCGTATCAGTATTAATTCCGGTAATCGGGATGCTGTTAGACGATATCAATGTGCTAACCGCCACATCCGTCTGATCGTTAAAACTGAATACATCAGGCGTAGTATCAGCCGCAATGGTTGTTACACTCCAGACATCGGTCACACCACCCACATCCACTGTAGCCGTTGATGCCGTTGAGAAAGATGCGCTGGATGTCAAACGCACCTGCAAGCTCTGACCATTTGTGATGTTGCCGGATGTACCCCACGCACCACCGTTGATGCTGATCTGAGCGCCCGCACCCGTTACCGATACCGGCGTTGATACGTTAATGCCGTTAACGGTTACGCTGTTCGATGTTATTAAAGTGCTAACCGCCACATCTGTCTGGTCTGTAAAGCCGAACGCATCGGGTGTGGTATCAGGAGCAACTGTTGTTACACTCCAGTTATCCGTCACACCACCAACATTCACTACGGCTGTATAGGCTGTGGAATTTGCTGCCGCCGAAGTCAGGCGGACTTCCAGTGTCT
Organism: Alphaproteobacteria bacterium; assembly: GCA_021208265.1. Lineage (GTDB taxonomy): Bacteria > Pseudomonadota > Alphaproteobacteria > Micavibrionales > Micavibrionaceae > JAJOJU01. Next base: position 31,409 of record JAJOJU010000048.1, read on the forward strand.
CGCCGTTATTAATTGTGCCGCTTGTTACCCAGCTGCCGCCATTAATACGAATTTCCGGAGAACCATCCCCGCTGACAGACACATTTGCCGCCGCTGCAATACCGTTGATGGTAACGCTGTTGGATGTTGTTAGCGTACTGACCGCTACACCTGTCTGATCCGTAAAGCTGAAGGCATCCGGTGTCGTATCCGCCACAGCCACTGTTGTGACATTCCATGCCGACTGGAACGTCCCCACCGACAGGCTGGCGCTGTGAGTCGTGGAACCATACGCGCTTGAACTCAGGCGCAGTTGCAAAGTCTGACCGTTTTGAATCGTACTGGATGTCGTCCAGGGACCCCCATCAATCGAAAACTGCGGATAACCGCCGCCACTAACATTAACCCCCAGCGCGCTGGCAATTCCACTCACGGTGACAATGTTAGATGTAATCATCGTACCGACCGGAGCATTTGTTACGTCTGTAAAGACGAATGAGTCCGGCGCATTATCAAACATACATTGTTTCTGCATCGCTGAAACGGCGGCGGGCGTACCGCTGGTAACGCTGACATCCGCTTCATTCCGATACCAGTACTGATTTTTTGTGGCTTTCTCAATCGCCCCGTATTTCCATGATGCTGTCGAAACATCAAAAAGGAGATAATCCGGGTGAATGGTATTCGCGTAATACCAAGCTGTTCCAATCTGGAACCGGTATTTGCACATACCTACAAAGGGGTCGGTATCGGTTAACTCAACATCGATCCATACCGGAGCGCCTTCACTGGCATCATCGGCAGCAACCTGACCACCCATACCCACCCAGACAGTGCCGTTACAAAACTGAAGCGTTCGGTAGGTAGTGTTAAAAACAATCGTGCCTTCATCGCCTTCGGGGTCCGTACAACTGCCACCGCCCCCTGATCCGCTTCCCCCGTACAACGTGCTTACATCGGCATCCGTTAACGCACGATTATAAACGCGTACGTCATCAATTAGACCATTGGAAAATGAGCGATCTACTCCTCCCCAAGCATGCTTACCGATGAGTCTGTGTACGGAGCCTGTGTCAAAATCACCTGTCAATGTATGAGGGGTGCTGTTTTCCATTACCCCGTTCACATATATTTTAAGCACCGTTGCCGTTTTGGTAATGGCAACATGATACCATTGACCATCCTGTATATTGGTGGTGCCAAACACCTGTACCACTGCCCCGGCATTATCACGAATTTGTGCACCGGCTGCACCACCTCCGGCCCGCCCATAAAGAATCACTGCGGGATTTCCATCACCCGCGGCATCTACGCGCTGAGAAAAAATTGTAAAATTGTCTTCGGATCCACCAGCAACACCTTCGCGCTTGAACCAACCTGATACCGTGAAATCACCGTTATCAAATTCAATATTTGTAGGATAGGAAACGAAATCGTCCACACCATCAAAATCGAGAGCTGTACCTGATTGTCCGGCTTCCCATGTGGGGCCGCCTGTGAGCGTGCCGTTATGACTCCCGGCGCTGTCTCCGGCATCGGTGCCGCTGCCTTCATTAAATGTCCAGTGAGCAACCAGATCGCTTGTAATATCCTGCGCCGCCGCTGCCCGGGGGTGAGGGCGGCCCAGCCTAACGCGGCGAGCGTTCCCAATCCCAAGGCAAATTTTGCAAGACTACGGCGCATCATGGGCTTTTATGCCTTTCTGCGTCGAACGACAATGAACCCAAACAAACCAGTCATACTCAAAACAGCCATCAACGCCAGCCATAGCGTCAGGCTGGAAGCTTTCTCGGCATCATCCGCCGCCAGCTTGTTCAGAAGTGCCACTTGTTCCTTCAGGCTGTCTACATCCGCTCTCACGGATGCGCGATCAGCACGCAAGGCTTCAAGCTCGGCCTTCAGAACCGCATTCTCAGCGGACAGTTCCTTCGTGGCTTCAATCATGGGGGCGATCAGACCAACATAGTTCACTGATTTTGTACCCATTTCATCATTGGCCGTATGCACAAGTTCCGGGAATATCTCTTCAAGCTCCTGCGCCATTACCCCGAATTCCTTACCGGCTTCCGGCGTGTCTTTCATGCGGAAGCTGTAAGTATCGATCGCGTTGATCTTATCCAGCATCGAGCCGTATTTGACCAGGCTTTCAATGTCGGTTTTCAGGCGGCGGTCAGATGTATCCGTCAGCGTACCTGTGTAAGTGATATTGCCATCAACACTCAGCGTGCTTGTAGCTTCATCCCAGGTCATGCCGGATGTCAGGCCTATCGCAGGCTGATCCATACCGGTGATGTTTTGCAACTTCACGCCCATGTCAGTACCCGCATATTCCAGATATCCGTTGCCGGAATCTGTCCAGACGGAGTCACCGGAACCGCTACCGCCGCCATTCGCTCCCGCTGGAATAAAGCAGCGATAGGCGTTGCCGGTGTTGCTATCACCATTGAAGGATGAATTGGTTGCAGCCGTTCCAGAAATGCTGTGCTCGTTATCACCTGTCTGGTCGTTGTTCCACTCACTGTCATCGTTCTCCGCCGTCAGCGTGTAATTATTCATGGCGATATACCATTCAGAGCTGCTCGGCAAACGACCACCATGAGCCGTGTAACAAGTGTTGGTCGCTGTTTCCCAGCTCACGCCGGAACCGTTTTCGTTGGTCTGCATACAGCCCAATGTCTGGCCCTGACTTTCAATTTTGGTAAATCCGGCCGGGCACGTAAAGCCGCTGCCGGAACCACCGCCGCCACCCACAAAATTGAAGGCTCGCCCATCCGCTTTGATTGCAGTTATTGAGGTCTTGCAGTCCGTATAGTCACGGGTAACTTGAGAGGCATAAGTGCCATCGGCATTGAAACCGATATAATAACTACTTCCTGTCGACCACGGTTCTCCATAATAAAACCTTCCATCTGAGTCCGGCATATTTCCGGCGTACAGAATCATCGTAACCGCTCCCGCCGTACACTGAATCGCATCCGGCCAGTCCTCGACCATTGTGCTCCCGCCGGAACCGCCACCCGCACCCATATCCTCACAAGCCCAAGCCGAACCATCCCACGCCGCCACTTGGCCGCTCGTACAGCTCAAGCCCGCCAGCGTGTCGGAACCACCGCCGCCGCCACCACCGCCAATCAAAGCGCCGGTTATTCTGGCAGCCGCCACGGCGCCGTTTGAATCATAGACAAAGCCCGCTACGTAATCAGTCGAGCCGTTCATATCCACAACCTGAGAAACGGAACAAGTCAGGTTATTATTGGCGCTTGATTGACGATTGATCTGATTGGCAACGGACGCACCGTTTTTGTATATGTAACAAACAAGTGCTTCACCATCAGGTATAGTCTGGCCCTGCGCCCAAAGAGTAATGATGTATTTACCCGGCGTTTGCGGTGTAAATTGATCAGTCGTCAAATCGAACGCGTTCGTTGTATCAAACTCTTCTGTCGTGAAGTTTGCAGCACGTGGATCAGCACCCGTTGTCACAGTGCCTGTGGATGCGCTAAACGAAACATCTTGCGCGGCACTACCGCCACCGGAACCGCCGCCGCCGAACAACGCACCGGAGAAGAATGTGTCGGTTACAGTGCCAAGCACCGATGTTTGCGCCGTGAATATATAACCTTCGACATAGTCGGTCGTGCCGTTCATATCAACAATCGCCGTAACACTGTTGGTTATTGTCGAAGCGGAGCCGGTCTGCACAGAACGTGCATAGGCCGCACCGTTTTTATAGATATGCGGCTGACAGTTCGTGCTGGATGTACCGCACGCCGTGCTAAGCGTAATCAGGTATTTACCCGCCACAGTCGGCGTAAATCGATCGGACGCAAAGTTATCGTTCGTATCAAATGTTTCCGTGCCCCAGGTCAATTTTGTGAAGGTAGATGCGGAAACAGTCTGGGCCGTACCGTTTTTATGAACATGGAAAGAAACATCCTGCCCGGAACCGCCGGAGCCGCCGGAAGCCATGTCCGTACAAGCCCATTGCCCGGCCACATCGTTCCATGCCGCAACTTGACCATCGGTACAGGACAGACCCGAAAGTGTGTCGGAACCACCGCCGCCGACAAGCGCGCCGGAAAATTGCACCAGATCAATATTTTTCGCACCGCTGCTGCCGCCGTGATAGACATAGACTTCGAAATAATCCGTCGTACCGTTAGCATCGATAATCACAGAAGCAGTACTCCCGATACCGCTAGCGCTGCTGATCCGCTGGAAGTTGCCCCCCTGCACGTTAGCGCCGTTCTTAAAGATCTGTACAATTGCCCATGCGTTTGCATCAAGCGAACCAAACTGCCCGTAAGCGCTCAAAATATATTTCCCGGCACAGTCGGGGTGAAGCGCTGTTGCGATATCAAAGTGTTGTTGGAATCGAAATTCTCGACCGAGAAATTGGCCTTGGTACTGGTAGCGTTTGGAATTGATTGTGAGCTGCTACTCTTGACCGAAAATGAAACATCCTGACCAACCGCCGCCACCGCCGCCTGTGCCGCCATCGGCGCAACCCAACGTGATCAACGCCGCGTCGGACCATGAGGCTACCTGACCATCAGTACAGCTCAGACCCGCCAGCGTATCGCCACCACCACCGGAGCCGCCGCCACCGATTAATGCTCCGGTAAAGTTCGCAAGGCTAACGTTACCGTTCACGGTTGTACCACCACCGTTATAAACTGTGGCATCGACATAATCTGTTGTGCCGTTCATATCAACAATTGTGCTGATGGAATGATTTTGTCCTGCCGTAGCCGTGTTCACATGCGCATTGGCGATGGGTGTGCCGTTCTTCCTAATTTGAACGTTACAGCTGCTGGTATTGTCCGAACAGTTACCATTCAGGGTGAGAAGATATTTCCCTGCCACAGTAGGTGTAAAGCGGCCCGTTCCCAGATCGAAGTCATCATTCGTATCAAAAATCTCCCGGCTCCATGTCAAAACAACATTCGTATTTGCCGTGACCGTCTGGTTCGTACCATTCTTATCTACACGGAACGAAACATCCTGCCCACTACCGGAACCACCGCCGCCGATACCGCCGTCAGCACATTCCCAGCTATCGCCATCCCATGCGGCGACCTGGCCTGTGTTACAGCTCAGGTCAGCCAGCGTATCGGAAGCAAAGCTTCCGCCGCCGCCGCCGCCATTCAGATAGAACGCCTGACCGTAAGCAATCAGCTCATCAATCGACTTGCCTTCGCAGTCCGTCAGAATTGTTGCATCGCTGCTTGAGAAAATTCCGTTTTCGGAGAAGTTAAGCATGATGCTCGCACTTGTGTAATAACTTTCATAGCGGACAAGGTTGTTGTTATTGTATCTGATCCAGTAAACATACACATCGTTTGTCAGCGAGTTAAGCTCGCGGCAAGCCAGTGCATCCGGGAAGTTTTCGATCATGGATGCCTGATTGTACATGCCGTTCGACTGAGAGCTGGCGTTGTCAGTATTGACAAGGTTCATACCACGGCCTTCCAGCATAACCTGATCATAAGATTTATTGTGACAGGTTGACCCGCCGGAGCTGGCGTTAAACGTGCCGCCGTCTCTGTTCCAACGTACATAACGACCGCGGGATGAGCGGTATGTCACGTAAGGCGATGCATCCAGATCCAGATCGCCAATGAAATACAGTTCCGGGAAGCCGCCGTATTCACACTTCATCACGTCCGGCCAGCCGGTTTCCATCGAACCGGAATCCGTGCCGCCCAGCAGGTTATAACTCAAACCTTCACTTTGAAGCTGTGTCAGGGTCTTGTTACGACAGACCGTGTTTACGCTGTCTGCCTGCCATGTACCGTCAGCAGAATTAAACCGGATATAGTGTGATGTACTGCCTGTCCAGTGGTAACGAATGTAAGTCCCGTCATTCGACCCATAATGGAAGTAGTACATATCAGATCCGGCAGAGGCCAAACAGGCCAGAACGTCAGGATAACCTGGTACCATTGATGTTTCCGCGCCGCCGCCTTTCAGCGCTCTCGTAAGCCCGGCAGTTTCCAGTTCCGCCAGCGATTTACCGGTACAGTCCGTTGTCGTGATATCAGGATCCTCGGCCACCCACGCTTTCGTATCACGATTAAATCGCATATACGAAATACCGGAAGACATATCCTCATACTCAAAGTTCGTGGAGTTATAAGACCCCAAACGCAAGACGTGATTTGTACCCGCACCCGTACAAACAATCAGGTCAGGCCAGCCGTTATAGGCATAATCGTCTTCCACAACTTCAGGAACATCCGTACCGTTTTTATCAACGAAGTTGGCGGTAACACCGGCATCCTGAAGATCGGACAATGACTTGTTATTACAGTCCGTCACGCGGTTATTGCCTTTATAAGCCCCTGTGGACTCATAAAACTCAACATAGTAAGAGCCGTTCAGGGTGTAGTAACGAATATCCCCGTCATCATAATCCAGCGATACAGAGTACATGTATGAATCACCTGCCGTATCCTTACAGAAGATGGCATCCGGAATACCTTCCAGGAAGGTCTTGGATTGATCGCCCCCGACCAATTCATAATCGAAGTTGGAGGCCTGAATGTTGGCAATGCTCTGGTTACGACAGCTTGTATTCAAGTTGTCTGCCACCCATGCTTTGGTTGTATTATCAAAGTCATAGTAGTAATTGCCGGAATCACGGTAACGTGTCTTCGTTGCATTTGACCAGGCAATATAGTAGTAGCGCTCGTTCGATGTGCCGTAATCGCACTCAATCACATCCGGGAAACCGGCAATGATCGTGCCTGTCGCACCTTCCGTGAATTTGAAGGTTTTACCTTCGGATGTCAGGGTGGCGATGGATTTATTCGCACAGTTTGACCCGCTATAGTTCGTGCTGACGAAGGTCTTGTCAGCCATGTTGAACTGAATCAGGTAACCGTTGCTGCGCTCGCGGTATTCAACCCACCCGGCGGATGGCTGCTTGCGGAAGAAATAGAACACACGTGAATCGGTCCCGTTCGCGCAAGTGATGGCCTCCGGCAGGTTGTCGTTTTTAACAACGTTCGCATCATCGCCGCCGCCTTCGCCGCCTTCAAATCCGCCGAAGCCGTTGATATTCGCACACTGCCATGAGCCGCTGGCCGAATTCCACGCCGCGACCTGACTGTTGGTACAGTTCAGTTCGGACAGAGTATCCGTACCGGAACCCGTGCCGCCTGTCGCGGTAGCATCAGCCACCATAACCGTGCCGTCAACGCAGTCATATTCAGTACCGTTATACGCACGGAATACCCATTTCGTGCCATTCCATCTGATATAGTCCCCGGAATAGGCCCGGTCGGTAATACCCGTATATTGACAGCTGAGCGCGCGGTATTCAACGGATGTTACATTCGTGGCGCCAACGCAGGCATCCAGATCGTCCGTGGTATCGCCGTTACTGTTTTCATTCGTACAGAACACGAACGGTGAACCATCGCCGCCGCCTGTACCGCCATCAGCACATTCCCATTCGCTGCCCGCCGCGTTCCATGCCGCGACCTGACCATCGGTACAGGAAAGCCCGGCAAGCGTATCCGTGCCGCCACCACCGCCGCCTATTTTTGTTGCCGAGAAATAGGTTAAAACGTTATTCGCTGCAGTAAATGTACCGCTATCAGTTTGCCCCATCACGGTTACAACATCGCCATCCGCCAGCTTGTGCAAAGTAGAAACATTCTGCACCGTTGTAAAACTTGCTGAAGCATCGATATCGCGCTGCCCCATCAAGGTGGCGCCATTAACACGGATATACAACCCTGTCTTACCAGCACCGGCAGCCCCCATACTTAGGCCAGCGCTCAATGCATACCAGCCGCCTTTGCCAACAGGCACTGTAAAGGCCGAACCATCCCATGCCCCGGCACCAAAATCATTCTCTCTTACGGTACCAAATGCTATCGTTGCGCCCGCACTGGTTATGGATGTCGTGCTGCCGTATACCGAGATACCCTCTGTGTCAGAACCGCTGCCACCGCCTGTACCGCCATCAGCACATTCCCATTCGCTGGAAGAGGAATTCCATGCCGCCACCTGACCGTTAGAACAGCTCAGGCCTGCCAGCGTGTCCCCCCCCGGTGAAGTCATAGCAGTTTTCATCGGAATAAATCTCAAATTCCATCATACCCAAATCATCAGCACTGCTAACCGTTGCCGAAATATTGACGCGGTAATATGTGTAATTTGCCTCACTCGCCAGCACGAACGCCTTGGGTACATTCGTCAGATTTGTAATGTTTGTTTGCGTATCCAGCACTGTCCAGGTGGAACCGTTATCGGAACCTTCGAATGTCCAGTTTTTGGGGTTATCGCCGCTACCTGCGCCGCGGCCTGTCATACCATAACCCAGTACCTTCGTGGCGCTGGGGTATTGAACCCGCAACCAGCCGGACGTAACGTTGTTTGCAGCAACCCATTCCGTACCGGTGTTATTATCAAGCGTTTTCCAACCCGGATAAGACCCACTGTAATCAGATGATGTGGTAACCGTAATCCCGCCCGATGTGCCGGAAGCAAACAGAGGCAGAGAGTCATCAGACGTATTCGGAATACACAGCTGCCCGGAACCACCGCCGGAACCGCCACCCCCCAGTTTAAACCCTTGGAAATTGGTACTGTTACCATTAAACGGGCTTACATTCATAACCATCGTTACTTCATCGCCGCTCGCGAGGCTGACAACAGAGGTAACCATCTGATTATCCAGCCCGGTATCCTGATGGGATGAATTGACGAGCGTTCCGTTTTTATAAATATTTACATTCGTATCATCGGCATTAATACGCGCGTTAGCAGAGAAGAAATAGACACCATCGGAAGGTGCCGTAAACACCCCGGTCGTGGCGTTAAAGGCACTGCCTTCATTTTCCAATGTGTCCGCATAATTCTGAATGACGTTCGTGGAGGTATTCCGTGAACCGTTCTTGGCCGAAAATGCGATGATCTCGCCACCGCTGCCGCCGGAACCACCGCCGGAGCCCGTACCGGAACCGATAATTTCCCATCCGGTTGTGCTGTTACGACATACATAAAATTCATCAGTGGCCGCGTCATATTTCATCGCGCCTTCATGGTCGATGGAGTTACACAGCTCCGTCCCATCACCGATTTTTAAGGTGCCAGCGACATCGAGTTTGGTTACAGGTGTTGTCGTTCCAAAACCTACATTTCCGCCCATTTCAAAAGTAATTCTGCTCAACCAGTCAGAACCGTCCCAGCTCGCGATATAAAAATCGTTCTGCAGAGCCGTTGATGCGGATGAATTACCAAGCGGGCCAACTCTCCAACCTTTATTACCGCCGGAAGGGTTATTGGTACCTAATGTTTCTGATGGATTGTCAAACAGGGAATAGAAAACAATACTGGGGGAATCACTGTCAGTTCCGGTAGACAATGCCATACTATAAGCAGCGCCCTCTGTATGAAGATGAAGCGGATTCTTAGGATCATTCGTGCCAATACCTACCCAGCCACCAGTATAATAGATCTCGCCATCGGCTTCGCCGGGGCCATCATTGCGCCAGAAGCCGCCAGCTCCGCCGCTGCCTGCGACATCACCGGGCTGGAAACAGTTCGCCCCCGTGGGGTCGCAGTACTGGGTTGCACCCACCTTGGTGTTCACAAATATAAGGGAATTTGCCGTATCCAGCGTCCAGCCCTGAACCGGCTGCGCCCCGGCGATAGAGGCAACACGAATGCCGCCCAATGCGTCTTCATATTCAATGAACGGCTTGCCGCCATCATCCGGCTGCCACAGACCGCCCTTGTCGCCGCTGCTGAACAAATCTTCCCAGCCTTCGTTTTCATCGGCGCAGACCTCGAACTTGTTGTCACCTGCGACATAGCGCACAGAACCTGTCATATCATTGGCATCGGATGTCGTACAATCTTCGCCGCCCGTACCCATTTTCATGGTACCTGCCACGTCAAACGCCGTCATCGGGGTTGCATTCAACACACCCACCCGGTTATTCACCGCATCAACAATCAAAGTATTGGTGTCAAACGCCGCGCCGCCCGTAACAGCCATACCGCCGCCGATACCGACATTGCCCAATACATCCAGCATGTTGGACGGATTATCCGTCCCGATACCCACATTGCCGCCGTTATAATAAACTTTCGTGGCATCGCCGGTATTGCGCTTCCAGATTTGAGAACCTTCGATTAATTCTTCAGCCGTGATACATTCCGCAAGACCCGCATCGCAGTATTCATCCGCGCCCAGCTTACCGAAATCTTCGGCGTTCTGACCTTCGGCATCATTACCGCGGCCCAGAACGTCCTCCAATGTCATTTCGCCGTCCGTGCCCGTACCTGTACCGTTATCAGGTTCGCAGCCCCAGCCTGAAATAGAGCTCCAGACTGTTTTTTCCGTTTCCGGGTCGCAAGCCTCGATATCGCTGAAATCAAGTGCGCCGTCTGATCCGCGGTGGAAGCTCTTACCCACAACCTTACCGCTGGTACCCAGCGCTATAAGATTGCCTGCTATCGACTCAATATCACCGGTTGTGGCTTTTACATGTCGCTCGGCGATCACATCCTGCCCTGCCGTAACATCACCTGCCGTGGCTTCCACATTACCCGCTGTGGCGACAACATTGCCCGCCGTTGCTATCACATCACCTGCTGTGGCAACAACATCGCCTGCCGTTGCCGTAATGTCGCCTTCGGTCGCGGTGATGGAATCTTCAGCCGTCAGCCTGCCACCGCCCGTTGCGGTTTTATTGATAAATACATCGGAAATAACTGTCACATCGGCGCGGAATTCAGATGTATCATCTACACCGAGTTTACCATCAAGCTCGGTATCACCGACCACATCCAGTTTCGCGCCCAGCAACGTATCGCCAGCTACATCCAGCTTGCCGTTCAGATCTGAATCATTCGTCACAGCCAGCGTAGTGCCAATTGTCGCCGCGCCTACTGTAGTCAGCGCATCGGCGCGTAGGCCGCCGCCGACATCAAGGCCGAAGCTGCTGCTGGATGACGTACCAATACCAACATGCGGGGCCAGTGCATCGTTGTTACGGATACCGTCATCATCTTCGATCCAGAATTTTTTGCCCAAAGGTTCCCATGTTCCCGCTTCCGAACAGAACACAACGATCTTTTCTGTTTCGTCATAAGAAATGGCGCCCGTGTTCGGCGCACCACAAGACAATCCGGTCTTCTCAGGTAACAATACACTGCCTGTAAATTCGATGAAATCCAAAGGCGTTGTTCCCGGGAATGGGCTAATCATATCGGTTTCGATCTGACCTTCAGTGCGAACATTGCTGCCAAACGCAGCACCGCCTTCAAATGTGGACACGGCGCCACTGCCGCCGCCAACACTGATTTCTTCTTCGATTCGGGCGTAGTCATCCGTTGCGCCACCTTCTTTGAGTTCCCAAAGACCATCAGTTCCCGCCACAGCATCGTTATAATTATATTTACGGACAATATCATCCCCGCCGCCGTCATCGGGGTTCAGGAAACCACCCACCGCATTTGAACAGGTTGTCTGGAATTGACGGTCAGGACCGGCTGAAATCATGGCCACTGCAATATTATTGGTGCTGACGGCACCGCCCAATATTCTACCAATCGCAGCATTTTCAGTCCCGTTGTTCCAAGCACAATATGCATACGGCGTACCCCAGGCATCCGTCTTGCGGGCACTTGACCCGCCGGGAATACAGCCTGCCCCTGTGGGAGCGCTGCCGCAAGCATCCGGCTCAGCAGGTTCAGTCAATGCGTCAGCATCGGCTGTTAGATGAGGTGACACGGCAGGATGAGGATTCAGCAAAATAAGTCTTAAACCAACCGCCATTTCGGCCTTGGTTTCCTCGATCCGGTTGACCTCGACCATCGTGGTCAGCGGCCCGCGCATGGTGGACATGATCCCGGCGCCCAAAACGCCGACCACGGCGACCGCGCCAAACAATGTGAAGAATACGTTACCGCGCTCATACATGCGGCTGCGCCCGCTGCTGCGGGCTATTTTTCCGCTTCCGCGGCTATGCGGGGACGTCTGACAGGCGCGGGCTTCGGATGATGTTATATCCGCCTCCCTTATTTTACCTCTGCTGAAATAGTTCCAGAGTTTATCAAACATGCCTGTCTTCCCGGTTATAATGGTTTGTTATTGCCGTCCGGCGGGCTTTCACGCGGACGGGAACGGGCATGGGGGTGCCCGTCATAAATGTGCTGTTAATAATGGCTGAAAACGTGGGAATGCGTGGGAAACAGCCATAGATAGGGGATTCGAAAACAGTGCGCAAAACCCTTGCGAAACTCGTCATCGTCGTCATGAAAAACTGCACATATGCCATGAACGATAAAGGCCCCCAAACCTTTATTCTGAAGTATAAAATTTTCCCACTTCTTCTCAGTATGGATAAAATTTATTTATAAATTGTTATCAATTGAGAGTTTTGCAGGATTTATTTTTAAGATCGGTCAACTTGAAAGATACGTAAGGCGGGCGAATAGAAACTATCCGTTCTGTAATTGTAATGAAAATATGGAGGGAAGTAAAAAAATTTATTGAGGCAACGGAACCTTGTGCTTTTCCAGCATTTCCGCCTGCCGTTCTGCTAACACTTTTACTTCAAAGCCTTGAATCAACTCATTAAACAACCTGTGCCAGTTGATTTCAGCGTTCAAATGAATAAAGACAGAACCCAACCCCAGCGCCGCACGGTCCATGAAAACAAATTCACGCGGCACCTTCACACCGCCGTTTTCACGGGCAAGGTCGCGCAGCTTTTTATGCACTTTTTCTGCTGTTTCGCGCCCGTATACCGCGCCGTCCGCTACCCCGATGGGACGGATTTTATCTTCCAGAACAGGGCCATAGAGGAAATTCGCCCAGATATTAAGTGTTTCGATCTGCTCCTTCGAAAGCCCTTCAAACCCCCATGTTTCATAGGCATGAACGGCGAGATCGTTATTTTTCGTCTCCAGCGCCCTGTAAAGGTCAATCACCCCGCCGATAAATTTGGGCGGAAATGTGCGTATACAGCCAAAATCGAGCAGATTAATCGATAAATCATCGCGCACGGTATAATTGCCCAGATGCGGATCACCGTGGATTGTGCCGTAATAATAAAGCGGCACATACCACGCCCGGAACATATTCATCGCCAGCTGGTTGCGGATTTCAGGCGCTGCTTCCTTGTAATTCAATATCTTACCGCCCTCCAGCCAGGTGGAAGTCAACAGACGGTCAGTTGACAATTCCGGCACTATATGCGGCACATGCACACCCGTTTCATTCTTCAACATATCAACATAAAGCGCGCAGTGCCTTGCTTCCAGACCGTAATCCAGCTCCTCATACAACCTCGCGGACAGCTCATCATGGATATGCGATGTCTTGATGGAGCTGTCATAGCGCTCATAGATCGAAAAAATGATTTTTAATTGGCTAAGATCGGCTGAAATAGCGCTCTTCATGTCCGGATACTGTAGCTTACAAGCCAATTGCTTTCCATCGTGGCTCACGGCCTTATGCACCTGCCCCAGCGAGGCGGCGGCGGCGGCTTCCCGCTCAAAGCTCTTGAATTTGGATTCCCAGTCCGGGCCCAATTCCGCCTTCATGCGGCGGCGAACAAACGGCCAGCCCATCGGCGGGGCGGATGATTGCAGTTGTTGCAGCTCCCGCGCATATTCCGGCGGCAAGGCTTCGGGGATGGTGGCCAGAATTTGCCCGACCTTCATCAACGGGCCTTTCAGATTACCCACGCCATCATCAGCTGGCGCGCATGGTCTTCACGTTCGATCTTGATACCGAAATAACGCTCCCCCGCCAGCCGGGCTGCCAACCCCGCCATCGTGCCGGACACCTTGGCATAGCGGAGTGCGCGTCCGCTGACGCTATCCTTATCCTTTAAATCTCGGTCATGACTTGCCATGCCCATAACATGGCGGTTTTTTGGGATAAGTCCACTGGAAAAGATGCATCAGGTCAGATGAGGGTCCGGCCGGGGGGCAACCTGCGGGTTTTCGTCCCTTAAATTTGCCAGAAACTTCCGGCCTTCCTGTGAAAGAGAAACAACGATCTTATAGTCAGCTTTTTGCGCCTCTTTAAAAAAGACCGTGCCGAGAACATTTTCCAGCACACCCGACAAGCCGCTATTAACCGGCATTTTCCGGCGTTCAATATATCCGTTTTCTTCCAACGCCATGCCGGCGTTGTCGACAGCCGCCCCTGACATTCTGCGCCCATAGCCACCGAGAAAATCTTCCCAATCGACCTCTCCTTTGGTATCAAGATCCTCCAGCATCCGCACCATAATTTCATCGGGTGTTGCCGAAAGATCAAAAGACGGTATGGGCAGAACCCTATCAGACCCCAGCGCCGCGAAAACAGATTGCCAGTCCGGGTCTTGAGAATTGACAGTGGCATCCTCCCGCAATCCCTTATTTTTCTCAAGCAGCTTAAAGAAATAGGGCTTGAGCTGCATGATTTCTTTATAAATTTCGCTGCGCGCTTTTTGCTCAATTGTGCCGGCATCATGCCCAGATTTCATAAGGTCTTGTGCCCACTGTTCTTCTTCAGGCTTCAGGTAGTAACGCCCCGTTTTAAGCCCGGCGATAAAATCATCAACCCCCCAGCTGACCGCATATCCCATAAATCTTCCCCCTTCGAAATAAGAAGGCGACTTGTCTGTTCCCGCTGTAACAGGGTTTTTAATGTATTTGCGGTACAGTTCCGGGTGACGGCTAATAACTTCCAGATACCCTTTAAAGTGTGAATATCCAGCGGTAACGCTCTTTTTTTTCTTCCGGCTTGAAGCGCCTGTATTCGTATAGAACTTCCGGGATACGCTTAATTTTCAGGTTTTCACCCTGTTGCTCTTTATGAGCGATCATATTCGCCCAGAATTCAAAATCATCAACAATACGCAGGTCTTTATCATAAGGCCCTTGCTGCCCGCCTGCCTTCAGCGCCGTTTCTTTTCTATAGGCGCAAAATGTCCACAAAGTGCAGTATTTTAAAAAATCTTCCACTTTGAACGGATCAAAAATTTTTGAAAGATTTTATGCGCTCACCGCCATGGCCAAAAAGCTTTATGTCAGACGCAACCACGTCCAGATCCGCATTATCCGCAAGCGCTTCAACAGCCTGCTGTAAAAACCCTTTTCCAGAAGCGACATTATGGGGCGATGCTAAAAGATCATCAGAATCAACAGGCAATACAACAGGATAGCGCGCCGCATGCAAAGCTATATTTTTGGCTTCCGACTGACCGGCATTTTCATCCAGATCTATCACCTTAATGGGATAAGGCCGGCCTGTTTCATCGCGCCATTCCTGAATTTCAGCCAATGCATCCAGTGTTTGAGCGCCCAAGGCTCCTTTTTCAGGGTGATCGCTTTTAACCCCATCGTTAACAATGATTATTTCCCAAGGATAAGGACAACCGTTATCAATAACCGACCTGACCGTTTCCTTGATCAGGTTCCCCGAATAATAGCACGGCACAAGGACCGAAATACCCTTGCTGTCACCCTCATTACTGGACATAACTAAACTCATGGGAATACTTTATCAAAGGAATGGTTTATAGTAACTTAATTTGTCTTGGCTTGTTCGTATCCTGGTTTGAAATCATGAATAAAAATACGCTTTCCCTCCGTGATTCCATTATCAGCGCCGCGCTGGAAGATGCCGCTTTTGACGGCTGGCGCTGGGAAAATGTTTTGGCTTCGGGCCAAAAGGTGGAAATGGAAGAAGACATGATCCGCGCCGTTTTTCCGGGCGAACTGACTGATGTGCTGGACGGGCTTGCCGATCTCGCCGACCGGGAAATGCTGAGGGCTCTGGCGGATATCGATCCGGAAACCTTGAAAGTCCGGGAACGGGTAAAGCTGGCTGTGACCAGACGTTTGGAATTCCTGAACCCGCATAAGGAAGCCATGCGCGAAGCGCTGGCATTCTGGGCGCTGCCATCACACAGCCTGCAAGCGGGGCAGATTCTCTGGCGCACATCGGACCGCATTTGGGAATGGGCGGGCGATACGGCTACCGATTACAACCGCTATACGAAGCGCGGTCTTTTGAGCGGTATTCTGGCCTCGACCACGCTGGTCTGGCTGAATGAGGATGACCCCGCCATGCCGCGCACTCTTGATTTTCTAGCCCGGCGCATTGACAATGTGGTGGATGTTGGGCGGCTCTTGGGAAAATTCGGCAGCCGCTTTCTTCCTGTTAAATCCGGCAAAAAGGCTTCGTAATATGCGTTTTCTCCTGACCTTCCTGATTGTTTTTACTGTGCTTTTTCAAGCGGTACCTGTTTTTGCTGCCAAATCGGTCTGGGATGTATTCGGGTCGATGTTTGAAGAAAAACCGGAAGAACCCGATCCTTCCAAAACTTTGCAGGCCCCGTTTGCGTATGACCCCGACCGGAAAATTAATGCGGAAGAAGCCTTGCCGGAAAATGCTGTACCGCTTGATATTTCACACCGTTCGCCCAAAGAAATCGGCGACTGGCTGATGGTGGCGGTATCCGATGCCATGAGCTTCGAAGCCATGAAGGAAGGCGCGAAGCCTGACTATAAACGTGAATATTTTACCCCCGCCGGGCTGCACCAGTTTGAAGAATTTCTGGAGCGCACGGGCATTAAAAAGGTTCTGGATTCCCGGAAATATCACCTGCGCAGCTTTGTACGGCAAGATCCGCTTTTGCTGAATGAGGGGGCTGTAGAGGGCCATTACCGCTGGCTTTACGAAGTGCCCGTCATGGTAAGTTATATTGAAACCGGCAATTTCAAATACGCGGAAAAAGATGCCATCAATCAGGCCATCACCCTGACCGTTCAGGTTACCCGCGTTAAAGATGGTGGCGGCAAGGAAGGGGTGTTGATCGAGATCTGGAAGGGCAAGATCGAATCCCTCGATAAGAAAAAAACCGATAAAAAATAAGGCTTGCGCGGGGTGCCAGAATCGCCTTAGCTTCTTAACTCTTCAAAGAACCAGCTAAGGAGTTTTTACGCCATGTCCGAGAACATTGCCGCTTTTCCCGCATCTTCAGAATCCAGCGAACCCCAAGAAGTCGGCGGTGTTGCCGGTGCGCGTCTAAAAAGCTTTGTTGAGCGTATTGAGCGCCTGGAAGAAGAAAAAGCGGGTATCGCAGATGATATCAAGGATGTTTACGCCGAAGCCAAAGGCGTGGGGTTTGATACCAAAACCATCCGCAAGATCGTATCCCTGCGCAAGCTGGATAATGAAAAGCGCCGCGAAGCGGAAGAGCTTCTGGAGCTTTATAAAACCGCGATCGGGATGGTTTAAGATACAGCGGTTGCGTAACCTTTATTTTTGAACCACCGGGCTTTTCTTGCGAATGCCCGGGTTTTTTTGACAAAAAAATATTCTTATGGTAAAAATTATTCATCCGTTACAAAACTATGAGGTTATAAGATGGCTGTTTTCAATCTCTTCAAATCGGCAACTAACGAAGCAGATCCGATGACGCAGGCTCTTGAAAAGTCTCAACCCATTACAGATTTCATAAAATCTCTCAGAGGCGTCAATAACTTGACCGATTTTTTTCAGCTCCATGGCTTTGAAAAATGTGCTGTTTATCCCCCCGGTGAATTCGGTGAGAAAACCCTGTTTGCCGTGGGCGTAAACACGGGCAATGCCTATCAGGACGCCTTCCGATTTGCACATTTTGATGTGGAGCGTGACGGCAGCCGTTCAGTCGCCGTATCTATGAACAACTACATGAGTGGTGGGAAAAATTATCGAGAAAGATCCGGCACAGACGGCTCAAACCTCATGATTAACATGATTGCCGATTGGGCCATAGAAGTTCAGCCTGCCAAAGAAAAGCAGATCATACAGTTAAGAGACAAAGCCCTTGCGCAAATACAAGCGACCCCTGCTGTGACAGATGATCTTCGTCTCGATACAATCTGATATTAAATGTGGTAAATGCCCATCTCGCCTTCCAGCTCATTAATATGACGCTGAACGCGGGATACAAGGCGCGGATCATGCAGCGCCTGTTTGTTCAGACCGGTTTCGCGGCCCACCATGTAATAGACTGATTCAAGCGTTGTTTGCTGTCCCTTACCGTGCATTTTTACGTGATACGCCATGGAAGCATCCATCGTGATGATGGATTTATCAGGCTGGTTCCGCTTTCTCATATGCTCTGACGTTAAGTACACAATCATCATCAAAAGCAGGTTTGAAATTTTTACACCGTGGTGTTTTTCATGACCGGGACGCAAGGATTTCAAGATGTTGTACGTCTCCACAACATTCGGGACATTCAGGAAAACTTTTTGGAAACGGCGGTCGAGCGCTTCGTCTGTCGCCACATACATGCGGAATTCATCCAGCGTGGTCGCACCAATCACGTGCAAATCGCCTGCCGTCAAATACGGCTTCATAACGTCCGACAGGCCTTTATAGGATGACCCCACGCAGTTCGGCATGATCTGGTGAATTTCGTCGATAAACATGATGATACGGGGGTTTTCCGGGTTGTGATACCGCTCGGCAATCCCCTTACAAATCGGAATGAAGCGTTCCTGGAAGTCAGCCGGGCCGTTGGTTCCCGCCGCCATACGCGCCATATCAAGTTCCAGAACGCGGGCATCCTGAAGATAATCCGGCACATCGCCCGCCACAACTTTTTGAGCCAGACCCACAACGAGGGCTGTTTTACCAACCCCGGCAGGGGCCAGCAGCACGGCGTTCTTACGCCCCTTTTGCAGAAGGATCAGAATAACTTCATCAATTTCGCGGTCTCTTCCCGTGATCGGGTCATACCGGCCCGTCTTGGCGATACGCGTGAAATCGTTACAGTAGAGGCGGATATAATCCTCCAGCTCACTGTCGGTCACCAAATATTGCCATTGTTCCGTCATATCGTTCTAATTCTCTGATAACGCGAGAGAAACCCCGCTAAGGTATTATTCCCAATACTTATATCACAGTCTAACCGCAGAAGCGTTAAAGGAGCGTGAAAGTGTTTTACGTAATTATTGACAATCGATGAAAGTTCTGTTTTTATCCTGCCATGTTTAGAAACATGGATCCATTGCTGCTCTGGGGCAGTATAGTATCGGCAATAGGGCTGGGCGCATTGGGCGCTGCCGGTTTTTGTCTGTCCGGGGGAACGCTTATCGGCCTGATCGGCGGCAGTATAGCAGGCGGCGTGGGGCTGGGCGGACTTTATATAGGCGGTGCTTTCATAGTATCCCACCGCAGGGAAAAGCAGATAGACCGCGAACTCAGACGTGAGCGCGAAGAAGCTGCCATGCGCGCCGACAGCAATTCGCAGCCGAGGATTGAAGTACAGCCTGCGACCGACCCCATCCATAAAGCCCGGCAGCACGCGTTGCGTGGGCAATCACTGCGGGCAGCAACCGTTCTTGCTTTCCCATCTGACCGCTGCCGCGGCCCCGGTGAAACAAAAGAACAATATGCTAGCCGTATGGAAAACTATGACCCGGATTACGATCCGCGGCCTTGTGAATCATAATACCAGGCCCTGTGCGTAAAGCGCGGCGGTGAAATCACCGTATTGGATGACGCTATCCACTTCATCCGCCACTGCCTTTTTGGGATAATAACCAATGCCAAGACCTGCCGCTTTTAACATCGGAAGGTCATTTGCCCCATCACCAATGGTAAGCGTTTCCGCCAGCGATATGCCGAGCTTCCCGGCATAATCCTTCAAATAAGCCAGTTTCGAATCTTTATCCAGAATGGGCTCACCCACCCCGCCCGTCAGCTTGCCGCCCTCAATCAAAAGCGTATTGCCGTGATGGTTGTGGAAGCCCACTTTATCCGCCACCGCGCCCGTGAAGAACGTAAAACCACCGGATACCAGCACGCAAGTGGCGCCTGATTTGCGCATGGCGGCGATGAATTCCGGCGCACCATCATTGACCTTCATTCTCTCAAGCGTTTCCGCCAGCGCATGTTCTTCCAACCCTTGCAGCAGGGAAACACGCTCGCGCAGTGCCGCATGGAAATCCAGCTCCCCGTTCATGGCGCGAGCCGTAATCGCAGCAATCTGGTCTTTAATCCCGGCATAAGCCGCCAGTTCATCCAGCGTTTCTTCGGCAATGATGGTGGAGTCCATATCCGCCAGCACCAGCTTCTTGCGGCGCAGGCGTTTTCCGTGACAAAAAAATCAAAGCGCGGCGCCTCACAGGACGCGCGCCACGATAAAACCTGATCGCGCGATGGCTTCACTGACAACGCCACATCCGCCGCTTTACCCGGCTTTTGCCAATGAATGTCACCCGGAAGCAAGCCCCGGATAAAATCTTCGGTTAGCGGATTGTTTGATGCAACAAGGGTTAAGGTATGGGTCATGGTGATCTCTCTTGCCTAAAATGCTGCAAAGCCATATATTTCACAATACCATTCTTACAAAAAGAGACATTGTTATGAACAAGCCGCCAAGCCGCCCTAAAAACCCTAATTTTTCTTCCGGTCCCTGCGCCAAGCGCCCCGGCTGGAATATTGAAAATTTACGTACCGACATGCTGGGGCGCTCTCACCGTGCCGGCCCTGCCAAGGCACGGTTGAAGGATGCGATCGACAAGCACAAGAAACTGCTCGGCATTCCGGATGACTACAAGGTTGGTATTGTTCCGGCATCTGACACGGGGGCGTTTGAAATGGCGCTTTGGTCAATGCTGGGCGCGCGTGGCGTTGATGTGTTCGCGTGGGAAAGCTTTTCCGGCGACTGGCTGAAGGATGTCACAGGCCAGCTGAAACTGGCGGATGTTAAAACTTACGAAGCCCCTTATGGCGAACTGCCCGATCTTTCCAAAGCCGATCCCGCACGCGATTGCGTGTTCGTGTGGAACGGCACAACATCAGGCGTACGTGTACCGAATGGTGACTGGATTTCTGGGGACCGCGAAGGTCTTACCCTGTGCGATGCCACCTCCGCCGTGTTCGCTTATGACATGCCGTGGGATAAGCTGGACGTTGTGACATGGAGCTGGCAAAAAGTTCTGGGCGGCGAAGCCGCGCACGGCATGCTGGTACTGTCACCCAAGGCAGTGGCGCGTCTTGAAAGTTATTCCCCGCAATGGCCCATGCCCAAAATCTTCCGCATGACGAAGAAGGATAAAGCCGGGAACAAAATCCTGAATGCTGATATCTTCGAGGGCGCCACCATCAACACGCCGTCCATGCTGGCGGTGGAAGATTGCCTTGATGCTCTGGGCTGGGTGGAAAATATCGGTGGGCTTAACACCACCATCGCCCGCAGCGCTGAAAACTACAAAGTCATCGAAAACTGGGTCGCCAAAACGGAATGGGTGGACTTTCTTTGCGAAAAACCGGAAGCCCGTTCCTTTACATCGGTCTGCCTGAAGGTGGTTGACCCTTGGTTTGCCAGGCTGACTGACCAGCAAGCCTTTATCAAATCTCTGACCAAGCTTCTTGATACTGAAGGCGTGGCCTATGACATTGCCGGTTACCGCGATGCCCCTGCCGGGCTTCGTATCTGGTGCGGTGCCACCGTGCAAGGGTCTGATTTAGAGGCTTTGATGCCATGGCTGGAATGGGCGTATCAAACCGCCAAGCTGGAAGAAGAGCGCAAGAAGGCGGCTTAGATAACCGGGTCTACCCATTCCCGGCCAAATAAAGCATCCTGGACAAAATCGTAATTAATACCCAGCGTTGCCAGCCCACGCTCAAGGCTCAGGAATGCAGTTTTTCCTTTGTATAAGACAGGATACTGCGCCCCGCTTTCAGCAGCCGTATCAATTATTGTCTGTATGCATAGCTGCTGCCGACTCAGACGTTCAATCTTATCTGCCCGCTGATCTGGATCTTTATAATATTTTTGAAACTTGGGTGTTACCTGATCGGGATTATCCAAACTTTTTTGCATATAGTTCATGGTCGTTATAGGATTCAATGCACAATTAGGCACACCAATTTTGACCCCTCGCATATCGTACATCTGACACATTTGAAACGGATTGGCGCCAGCTTGCATTAACATGCTCACCATATCCCGGTTCCCGTTTTCTACGGCAATCTCCAGAGGGGGGCGCTCATCAATACCGGTGTAATTGTGGTATGCGACTTCAGGTGAATCAAAAAGGGCGGCCTTTACTTCCGGGCGGGTCAAAAGATGACGGACAATCATGGTGCCCGCCGCATTTTTTTCATGATGTCGTATAAGATTATTGATAAACGATGCCGCCAGATCGGGGGGGGATGGTCTGAGCCAGATCCTTAGCCTGCTTTTCTGATAGTTTACCAGAGGCTTCTTTCAACGTCGCCATCACTTCGATGGCCGGACGCGGATTAGATCCCAACCCCATCCGCGCACGCCCCGGAATATCCCCATAAAACTCAAGCAGTTCCCCATAAATAAGCGGGTACTGGGCATGCCAAAGCGCGTCTATAACGTCCTTATCGCCAGCCCATGAAGTAATGCTTTTAAAAACTGAAACCTCACTGGAACTCAGAGATTTCAAGGGCGACATCACTTTGAAGTCAGCCAATGCCTTGCGTCCCTCTTCCGTATCCAACGCTTTAATCACCGACTCAGGGGCATCCGCATCAAAATTGACCATTGCCGCCCAGAATTCAATTTTACTGGCCGGCAGCTTGCCCCATTGCTGATACCCCGTCACCATAACTTCGTGCATCCGGGCCTGAATTTCACAATTCTGGGCATAATATGAACTTACGGAGCCAACCCCGGGACCATAATTTATTATATCGACCCCTTTTCGCGCGACCTGCCGCCAGAACCGCATTAACCGTGATTTATCATACTGACCGACATCAGTTATGTTGTTATAGCCAACCACCCCATACCACCCGGCATTGTTGATATGACGCTGCCGCGTATGCACATATTCGTGGGACGAGGTAGAGGTATTCAGGCGTACCGGATATATTGGATTCAAAGTAATCTCGTCTCCGCCACGCCCCCCCCACGCAACTAATCTCACGGATTTTTTTAAGCAGGGGTAATTCCTGAAACCACGGGTCTTTAAGGAAGCTTTTTATCTCGGTTTTTTGATTGAGAAAGGGTTCGATGCTCAGATTTGTCGGTCCGCCCGGTCCAAAATCTGCTTCCATCAATGCATGCGACTGTCCACCACCCGCCTTGTATAAGGCCGCCCAAGCGCTGGAACGCTTCATCATGCGATTGAAAATCGCCATAGTGGACGACCACTCCGCCGTCAACGTCGAGAAACTCTGCATGTACACCCTCTTATTTTTTTTGAGTCATTTTCTATAAAAAAAGGTTAATTTTGTATTAACCAGACCAGCTTTGACACGTTGTACAAAAACCTCCATGCTAACGGCCTGTTTGCAGTGCCCTGACACAAAAGGAAAATTGGCAGATTTATGAAAGACTGGCTCTTCAATATCTGGGAATTAATCAAAATCGGTTTCGGTTTTATTCCGGCTGTTTTAATGGCGGTAACGGCGTTTTCCGTTATCAGCATTTTTCTGATCGAACATATATGGCTGAATGAACTCGAAATCCCTTACGTTTTGTATAAGGGCAGTATCAGTGATGCTAAATCGCTAACCAATGTGTTGCTGCAATCCATGGTAACCATGGCAACGCTGGTCGTGACCATCACCATGGTAGTGCTCAGCTTGGCAGCCACGCAGCTAGGCCCCCGGCTCATCCAGACCTTTACCGCCAACAACACCACGCATATTTATGTCGGGTTGTTTTTTGGGGCGGTGGTATCCTGCCTGATATTACTGGGCATATTGCACCATGGCGCGCTGGCTGAACCCACCCCCGGTCTGACAATCAGCGCCGTCATTGCCTATTGCTTTATAAATTTCTGTTTGCTGCTGGGCTATGTGCATCACATTGCCTATTCCTGCGTAGCCGATAACATTATCACGCAGGAATACCGCGATTTGACAGCGGCAATTAAACGCATGACCAGCGATGAAAAACAACCTGATCTGCATGATTTTTCCCGGAACTCCAAAAACAAACCCCTAGCCATGGCTTTTGAGAAAAGCGGATTTATTCAAAGCATAGATTATGCCTCCCTTGTCGATATCGCCTCGGCCCGTGATTTGTATCTGGATATCAACGTTAGCGCCGGAACATATGTTCACGGTTACCAGACAGGTATATTGCTATACGGCAAAGGGGCAAATCGTAAAACCCCTGACGCGGTGCGGCAAGATATTACAAACTGCCTGACAATCGGCGACAAGCGAACATCGACACAGGACCTCAAGTTTTATATGCGCCATATCGTGGAAATCGGCCTGCGGGCGCTATCCCCCGGTATTAACGATCACGCAACGGCGCTGGCATGCCTCAATCGCCTGACAACAGCGCTCGGTGATATTTTCGGCCGGCATATCAAAACACCGTTACATAGCGATAAAAACAATGTTCTGCGCGTACAAGGCCGCCCCGTTACAGCTGCCGCCCTGATTGAAACCGCCTTTTCCGAGATTCTGGAAGCCGGGCAACACAAGGCTCATATTCTCTCCAGCGGTATGGAAATGCTGGAGACTCTCCACGAAACGGCCACAACGAAGGATGCAAAAGATGCCATATCATTTCAGATGAAAGTGATTAGCACCTACATCCACCATAATTTCAAACACACAAAGCCTGTTCAGGAAAAATTGCTAAGTCAGCACAAGGCTGTCAGCGCCTT
Source organism: Alphaproteobacteria bacterium (assembly GCA_021208265.1). Taxonomy (GTDB): domain Bacteria; phylum Pseudomonadota; class Alphaproteobacteria; order Micavibrionales; family Micavibrionaceae; genus JAJOJU01. The sequence continues at coordinate 56,018 of JAJOJU010000048.1, forward strand.
GTTGTAGGGCCTGTGCGGAAGTTAAGCAGATACAAGCTCCGGCGGCGCAACAACCGGCGTTTCTTCAGCTAAAAGGGCATCAGTCCCTTCCCTTTCCAAATACTGGAAAAGCTGCTTCATGTGGGGGGCCAGAATCTCAAATATCTCTTTCTGACGTTTGCTCGACAACGGCCCTGCAAACATTACACCACTGATGAATTTATCGTGCTTTGCCTGACTTTCGGCATAATCGGAAAATTTGAGCCAACCATCATGTAAAATCAGATCCCCGTTCACATAGGAAATAAACAAACGGAAAACATTGTGCCGGGGCCGGTCATCACCCGCGACATAATTGTCCAAAGCCATAAAAGCATGTTTTACAGACCGTAAGGACCATGCAGCCTCCAGAAAACTCTGGCGGATGCTGGTTTTACGCCCCTCAGCAAATTCCTGCACAACCAGATCCACAGTCTGGCGTTTATCTTTTTTAGAGCGGTCCACCCAGTACAGGTCGGTTTCTTTTATATCCTTGATCGCATCCCATATTTGCTTATAGCTGGGGCCCGGCAGGGAGATAATGCCATCCCCCTGACACAGGGTCGGATGTTTAATCATGATGCGCCCTGAATCTTTGAAATCATCGGCAATTTTTAATGCCAGCTTCTTGCTGGATTGCGCCCCGGAATAGTGATGCTGTTTGGGGTAAAAAGCGGGGTCCAGTACTCCCTTTTGTAAAAGCCGCGAGATGTAGATCTTGTTCCGGTAAAAAATATCAAACACCGCCGGATAATCAGCAATTTGTATGTGGTCACTGTTCAGCGCAGCTGTTTTAAGGTTTTCGCATACAAGATCAACTCCCGCGTAATCAATAGGCGGCGCCATATAAGTATAGTTACCGCAGTATGAATACATACCGTTTGTGCAAGGCGGATATATCAAATGACGCAAGGAAGTATCATAAAGCTGAGAGTTCATCTCGCCGTCTACAAAATCATACAAAGCATAGGAACCCGGCACGCGGCGTTTATTAAAATGGACATACGAAACTTCACCGTCATCAAACCAGATATGGTCAAACCCGCCCTTTTCCTTCAAATCCCGCATAATCCGGTAGATGATCTTTTACCGGTAAAAGAACGATATCCCACAGAGCCGCTGTTCACCCGCCGGTTATATTCGAGAATAATCGGCGCGCCGTCGGGCTTGATGATCCCATCAATGGTGAAGGTGGTAACGCTCATGTCCGCTTTATAGCGGAAACAAAAATTTTATGCAAAGTAATTATGTTAATGTTAACCGCCCAGAACGTAAGATAGCCCCGTAAACCCGGCATAAGCCCCCACACCGGCCGCCCCGATAAGCCGTGCATATTTCGATGCCGCCGCAGGGTTTTTCGCCAGTGCTCCCATATATAGCGTGGCGGCGATCAGGAAACCATCATTCACCACGCCTTTCAGGTTCACACCGCCATCTTCATTCAGGAGCTGGAAAGCTTCGGGCAGATCGGCCTTCAGATAAACCGCCGCCACGCCCGCAATCATCAGAACGTTAAACACGTTAGACCCCAGAACGTTCCCGAACGCCTGATCATATTTTTTGCGGGCAAAGGCATCAATATTAATGAAAATTTCCGGCAGGGATGTTCCCACCGCCACCGCGATCGTGCCGACAAGCGTGGGGTCAAACCCTGCGCCTGTGGCGGCCAAAGTTCCGTTATTAACGATTAAATCAGCTGCCGCAATCAGCCCGGCCGCGCCGATACCCATTCTGGCAAGCGGGCCTGCATATTTTTGCAGGTATGTTTCACGCTCAGCGGCTGGAATTTCCGTGCCCAGCTTTTTCTCGAGGGCATCAAAGGTTTCATTCGTTACCGGGTCAGCCGCGGCAATTTTGCCTTCATTTTCGGCGGCCAGTTGCTCCAGCCTTTTGATCAGTGATTTTTCAATATCCTTTGGCAGAGGTGATGGTTCTGCGGGAACAGGTTTAACGGGCGCTGGGCGCGCGAGCGCAAGCTTCGGCTTATCCCATCCTTTAACCTTCCCGTAAACATACGCTCCGAGCAGCCCTAACATGGCATAGCCCGGCATCACATTCACCATATCCATAGACGCCAGCCCAAACTGATCAGCCATCGCCAGCGCCGGGATCATAAGCCCTGCACCCACCATGAAACGGTTATCGTAGCTCATGTTATCAATGGTGCCGTCAGCCACCTTCATGCCGAAAATCATCATCGGCAAAGCCATCGCCAGAAACGGGTTGGCGATATTCGATCCGGTCACGTTGCCGATACCAAGGCCCGCTTCGCCCTGCAAACAAGCGTTAATGGTAACGGCCAGTTCAGGCACGCTCGACATAAAGCCCAGCATAACGCCTAGCGCCGCGCCCGGCATCCCGGTTTTATTCCCGAAATCTTCCGCCGCATTGCCCAGAATTTTGGAGGACGCCACCAGCCCGGCAATGGCAAGCCCCAAAGCCGCGGTGTTTGTATCTACGGTATTGGGCATGGTCTGATTAATCGCCGCCGCCCCGCCAAGGCCTGTTACGGCGGCAGCCCAAGGCAAAGCGGCGAGAGTTTTCTGCTTAAGAGAGGCCGGGGGCGTGGATGTTGTCATTAGAAACTCCTTCAGGGATCAGGGAAGCAGTTTCCACATTACGGGAAATTCCGTCTTTTTCAAGCGGGAATTGGGGTGGGGCGTCAGCCTTGTAAATATTGACGATCTCCATAATTTCTTTTGCTTGCAGCGTTTTCTTTTGAAGAAGCACTTCGGTTAAAGCCTCCAGCGCGGCACGATTTTCAGTAATGGTCTTTACGGCTATGGCCATGGCTTCATTGGCTATAGATCTTGCTTCCAGTTCAATTTCTCGCAAGGTCTCATCCGAAACCCTTTCCCCGCCGGATAAACGATCCAACAAACCTATGTTTTCAGTGGGGTATGAAACCATACCCAGCTTCTGAGACATACCGATTTTGGACACCATATGCCTCGCCCACACTGAGGCCATCTCCAGATCTCTAGGGCAACCATCGGCATGCATTCCATAAACAACCTGTTCGGCAGCCGCACCACCCATCGTTATAATAATATCGTGCAGATAATCCTTACGGTCGAAATGTTTTCTATTTCTTGGCCGACCAAGCAAATGGCCTGCAGAGCGGTATGCGGGTTGAATAGTCACATATTCCGGCGCGAAACGACCGGGATAAAGCACAGACAGCAAAGCATGACCTGCCTCATGATAGGTGGTACGGCGAATATCCGCCTCACTTCGCTTAAAAGGTGGTTCTTTTTTCAAATAACCCGGCATGTTTAACAGCAACCAACTCAGAGAACCTAAAAACGCCAGAAGATAGAAGCTTTCCTCACGAATGCTATGGTTCGCAGAAGTATCAATAATTTGAATGAAGGTCTTTTTAGGATCGAATAGCTGCTTGATATCATCGGTTGGCAACAGGCGCGTTCTATAGACATTTCCGTCACCCTTCAGCGAAAAATGAACCAGTCCATCCGTCCTAACATAAGCTGCACGGATATCTCGTTCCTCACGCATGTTCAGAAATTCGGAATAAGAAGCGTGCTTCAGATAACCATCTTCCATAAAAACCGGCTCAAACGACCGCTCGGACTCACAAAACGCGTATCCGGCAGAGAGCATGACGCTGGCGACAAAGGCAGGTTTTACATATTTATTCATAACCCCACTTCTTAGGGTTGTTTTATTATTATGTCAATAAAAATCTCTCCTGAAATCTCATTTGACACGCTGCACAATAAGGATCATCTTGGTGGTCTGTTTGCCTAAACAAGACAAAACTAGGAGTTATAAAATGGCACCCAAAGTATTAATCAGTGACAAGCTGGACCCTCTCGCCGTCGAGATTTTCAAGAAAAAAAGGCTGTGAGGTTGATTTTAAAACCGGCCTTTCCCCCGAAGAATTAAAGAAGATCATCCCGCAATATGACGGGCTGGCCGTGCGTTCCGAAACCAAAGTAACCCCTGAAATTATTGCAGCAGCCAAAAACATGAAAGTGATCGGCCGCGCCGGGATCGGCGTGGATAATATCGATATCCCCGCCTGCACCGCGCAAGGCATTGTGGTGATGAACACTCCGTTCGGCAATTCCATCACCACCGCCGAACACGCGATTGCCATGATGTTTGCTTTGGCGCGCGATATCCCGCAGGCTAGCGCCTCCACCCATGCCGGGAAGTGGGAAAAATCCAAATTCATGGGTGTGGAACTTTACAGCAAAACACTCGGCGTTATCGGCTGCGGTAATATCGGCGGCATTGTGGCCGACCGTGCGGTAGGCCTTAAAATGAACGTGCTGGCTTACGATCCTTTCCTCACCGAAGAGCGCGCGGTAGAGTTAGGCGTCAAAAAAGTGGAACTGGATGAAATCTATAAGGAAGCTGATTTCATCACGCTGCATGTGCCGAAAAACGACAAAACCGCCAATATGATCGATAAGAAATCGATTCAAAAAATGAAGAATGGCGTGCGTATTATCAACTGTGCCCGCGGCGGCCTGATCGTGGAAGCTGACCTTAAGGAAGCCCTTGATTCCGGCAAGGTAGCCGGGGCCGCGCTGGATGTTTTTGAAGTGGAACCCGCCAAGGAAAATATCCTCTTCAACCACCCGAAGGTCGTTTGCACCCCGCATTTGGGGGCCTCTACCACCGAAGCGCAGGTCAATGTGGCCCTGCAGGTGGCAGAACAAATGGCTGATTATCTTGTCACAGGCGCCGTTGTTAATGCACTCAACATGCCCTCCATCTCCGCCGAAGACGCGCCGCGTTTGAAGCCTTATCTGAAACTGGGGGAGCAGCTGGGCCAATTCGCCGGGCAAATCACCGAAGGTGCTATTGAAAACATCACGATTGATTACGAAGGCAGCGTGACGGATATAAACACTGACCCCATCACATCCACCATTATTGCCAATCTTCTCGGCGCGCAGATGGATACGGTGAATATGGTGAACGCCCTGCAAATAGCCGAAGCCCGCGGGATTAAAATCTCGCAAAGCTATAGCAAGACCCCGCAGCTCTGGCGTTCGATGATCGATCTCAAAATCAAAACCGGCAAACGCGAACGCAATGTCACCGGTACGCTCTTTACCGGCAAGGAACCCCGCATCGTGAATGTGGAGGGTGTGGAAATTGAAGCCGCCCTCACGCCGCATATGCTGTTCATCCGCAACAAGGATCAGCCTGGTATGATTGGGGCTTTAGGTACATTATTAGCTGATGCTGGCCAAAATATCGCTGATTTCCGTTTGGGACGGAAAGAGCAAAAAGGCGGCACCGCAGTATGTCTGGTTTCGGTTGATGCGGCGATTGATGATGCGCTGTTCAAGGATATCGAATCCCTGCCCCATGTGGAGAGCGCCAAACGGCTAAAATTCTAGGCCGAAGCTTTCGTGAAGTAACGCTTGCAGGCTTCTTTGAGTTCTTGCTCAAAGAGCTTGCCGGCTTCCCCGCCATCGCCCGACATCTTCTTTAAAACGATGATGGAAAGCGTTTTATGGTGCGCCTCCACAATATCGATCACGGTTTTATCGATGGTTTTAACAGCTTCCAGAAAGCTCAGCATCACATTCGCCAGCGTCCCGATCAGGTCATATTTAAAAATGGCCGCATTGGCTTTTAACTCCATCACGGGCTGAGTCATTTTCTGCTTGGCCTGCACCAGATCAACATCCGGTGATTTAGCGAATTGAATGGCCTGGGCCAGCTTGTTCAGGAAGTCCGTTGCCATGGGGGCGAAATCGATATTGTTTTCCTGAATGATCTTTTCGCACTCAGCAACTTTTTCTTCATCCAGCGTTCCGGTACCCACACGCTGCTGAAGCTCATAATTGGCTTTAATAACTTTGGCTTTTTTAGATTCCATGAAAAATAGACCAATACCTTGAATAATTAATAATTACACATGCTCATGCTAACACGATAAAAGAAGTGATTAAAGAAGAGGTTAACAAGTTAAGCCTTACATACTTTCGGTTAGGAATCTGTTTTTATCTGTCTTCTTCACGGCGTAGCGGGCCCCTATAATCATCCAGTTTCCGGCGACGGCGATCCGGACCAAAATATTTATCGGCCTCGATAAAATCGCGCGGCTTGTTGATGACATGGGCTATGCGTTTTGCCAGATCATTCGCGGAAAACGGTTTCACCAGAAATTCAGTCGCGCCGGTATCCCGCGCTTCGGCCACGCGCGGCATGGCGCTGTACCCCGTCATCATAATAATGGGTACAAATTTATTGGGTGAAGACGGAGAGGTACGGATCTTATCAACCAGCTCGATCCCGCTCATCGGCTCCATATGCCAGTCGGCAATAACAATATCGGGGCGTTCGGAACAAAAAATACTAAAACCATGATCGCCTTCATTCGCCGTAAACGTACGCCCAACCCCCAGCGTATCCAGAACGGAGCAAACAAGTTTCCGCATAGGGACGGTATCTTCAACGACCAAAACACTTAGTTTTTCGAATCGAAAAGTCATAATGATTAGATATGTGTCAGACTAAAAAGCATAATTTTATAGTACATAATAGCCGATAGACAGGGCTTTTCATAGCCCCTCGCCATACGCCCGACCAACCCTCAAATTTTTGTTGCATTGACGTAATGAAAACTTCTAGGGTGCGGGGCATCTCGGAAAGCTTAATCGTTGACATAATAATTGACAAGTTGTTGGTAACTTGCTAGTGTCCGTTAACAATCCGTTAAGATTTGGTTAATGTTTGCAAAATTGTCATGTTTGACTGTTAAGGAAGTGTGTACTTATGGCTGCTGAAAAGAACAATCCTGAAATCGTTCAACCTTTGAATCTGGGTTCCGATGAACCGCAAGGCCAAAAGGTTTTGGGTGATGATATCAACGCGCAGGGCGCTTTGGGTGCAACGGCACTAAAAGTCGGGCAGCCCAGCGATAACATCGCCGAAGTTGTAGGCGTTCAGAGCGGCGAAACCTATGTCCTCGACTTCCCGGAAGGTTCCGTCATCGGCGTTTCCCTGAAAGGCAGCGACCTGCTGGTGGAATTCCAGAACGGCGCTTCCATTGTTTTGAAAAACTATCAGGCAGCTTCCGATGTCACCTTGCAGCTGGCAAACGGGCAAGCAGTGTCCCCCGACCAGCTTCTGACGTATTACACAGCCCTTAATAACGCACCTTCCCAAGACCAGCTTGAAGCTCCGGTTCAGGAAAATACCCTGGAGCAAACGGAAAACCTTCTGGAACAACAAGTGGCACAAGTAGAAGCCCCGCAGGTCATGAACGGTATCGAGCAGCTGACTGAAATGGATAATCCGCTGGCGGTCATCGAAAAACAGATTGCTGAAGATCAGGCGCAGCTTTCCATGGACCAAACAGCCCAGCAATTGTCACAGGTGGAACCCGCTGCCGGTGAGGGGGCTTCCCCCGGCGGCAGCCAGAATTCAGGCTTTGGCTTCGGCAGTTCCTTTGAATCACAAGGTGTTATCGGCCTGTCCGATGTGGGTCCGATTGATCCCACACTTCTGGAATACGGGGTACAGCAGCCCCAGGACGATGTACGCCCGCAGTCCCGCTTCAGCAGCGGTCCGGCGCCGATCACACCCGATATCATTCCAAAAGACCCGGAAAGCGATCCGCCTTATCAGGATCTGGTGGGTGACTATAAGGTGTACGAAGACGGCAGCGTCCAGCTTCTTCTCACCGCTACGCCCGATCTGCAAGGCAGCGTACTAACCATCACCATTCAGGGTATTCCGTCCACATGGACGGTTGACCCCACTGTTGGTACGTACAGCTCCGCCACCGGCACATGGGTTTATGTAAGCCAGCCGGGTGAAGTTTTCACCGGCGGCCCGATTGTATGGCCACCCGCTGACAGCGATGTTGATCTGAACAACCTGATTTTCCGCGTTGTGGAATTCAATCAGGCGACCAACCAGACCGGCAGCGCCACAAAAATTGTTGATGTGATTGTAGATGCTGTGGCTGATGCCCCGGATGTCGATGCCCCTGATAATACAGGCGAAGAAGGTGTGCCACTGGATGTCACCATCACAGGCCAGGCCGGTGATACGGATGGTTCCGAAGTTATCGTGAAATACCAGATTTCCGATGTTCCGAACGGTTTCTCCTTCAATAAGGGTACACCTGTCGGTAACGGCGTGTGGGAATTTACGCCTGCTGAAATCATTGGTCTGCAAGCCATTCCGCCCAGCAATACTTATAACGGTTCCATCAACCTGAAGGTAACAATCTTCACGACCGAAAATCCGGTTAGCGACCGTGACTTTGATGACACGAACGACAATGCCACCGCTGAAGATCCGTTCACATTGACATGGACACCGGATGAACCGCCACCTGTGGTGTGCGTATACCTGCCTGAAGACCCGAATTCCGGCGTTAAGACAGGTGAAGTTTATGAAGACAATTCCATCGAAGTCCGTGTAACGGGCGCACTGCCTGCGGGCGGTACGGCAGATGCGGTTCTGACCATGAAAGTCAGCGGCATCGATCTGACAAAACTGGATAATCTGGTTCTGGAAGGTGAAGGCAACGCCCAGTGGATACGCGTTCCTAACAGCCCCGACACAGCGGCTGAATTCACGCTGACCCTGGCCCCGAACACTGGTTACGGCGGTATCTTTACCTTTACACCCAAAGCACAAAGCGATCTGGACCTCACCAATATGACGGTAACAGCCACATCGTATGAGCCGGGCACGAATACGACAGTGAATTCCAATGTCGAAAACTTTGCCATTATCGTTGACGCGGTGGCGGATGATCCGTCCATCGTGGCGGGCGATGCCTCCGGCGATGAAGGTGAAACACTGGCGATTTCCATCGCCGGGCAGCTGGGCGTTGATAATTTTGACGGTTCCGAAAGCATTACGGGTTACCAGATCAAAGGTGATCTGACAGGCTTTACGTTTGTTGATGGTGCCAACAACCCGATCGGCACGAAAGTATCCGATTCCCTTTGGACCTTTACCCCGGCGGAAATCGGCAATGTACACATCGTACCGCCGAGCGCGACTTACACAGGTTCCGTCAACCTGACAGCTGTTGTTCTGACGGTTGATACGGCGAACGACACAGATTTTGATACTACAAACGACACGGATTCCGCCGAAGATCCATTCACTGTTGTCTGGAATAATGACGATGCACCAACCAATGTAAATGCATCGGAAACAGTTGATGAAACCGGTCTGGATATCACTGAAACCGGTACGGTTGCCGTTAATTACGGCACTGACGGCCCCGGCAAGTTGACCATTACGGGCGACTTCACACCGTCCGGCTCTCTGGCTAACAACGCCCTGACATCGGGCGGTGTGGCTGTAACAATCGGCTTGGCCGCCATACCCGGCTGGGCGCAGTATGAGGGCTATGCCGGTAACACGCTGGTCTTCACACTGAAAGTGTTTGAAAACGGCAATTACGAATACAAGCAATTTGAACCGCTGGATCACGCTAATGGCAGCGATCCGGATGATATCATCACGCTGACCTTCGGTATCACCGCCACAGATAATGACAATGACGCTACAAACGGTTCCATCGTTATCAATGTGAAAGACGATGCACCTGTGGCCGTAAATGACGGTGATTACGTTGTAACCGCCGGGCAAGTGGCCTCCGGTAATGTCACAGCAAATGATAACCTGAGCAATGATGTGGTGAACACCATCACATCCGTATTTGAACTGGATGCCGGTTACATTGTGCCGCAAAACGGTTCTGTCAGCATTCCGGGTCTGTATGGTACGCTGGTGATGTTCTCTGACGGGTCCTACACATATACCGCTAATTCCGGTAATGTTGACGGTACGGATTCATTCCTTTACACGCTGGTTGACTCCGATGGCGACAGCTCGCGCGCGACACTGTCTTTCGATGTAAACCCCCTGCCGCCGCAGGACGATCAGCCGGACGCCATTAACGACAATGGCGGCCTGATCACAACGATCGGTACCGTGAAAACCGGTAATGTCATGGATAATGATGACAAAGGCGATGACCTGCCAACCATTGTCACGCATGTCGATGGACAGCAAGTGGGTGTGAACGGCCTGACGATTAATGGTCAGTACGGCACGCTTATCATCCAGCAAAACGGTTCCTATACCTACACCAGCACAACGCACGGCGTGGGCGTGGAAAACTTCATATACACTATTACCGATGTTGATGGCGACAGCGACAGCGCTGTTCTGTACTTCAACTTCAACTGCGCACCGCCGCAAGATGACCAGCCGGACGCCATTAACGACAATGGCGGCCTGATCACAACAATCAACACCATAAAAACCGGTAACGTCATGACCAATGACGATAAAGGTGATGATCTGCCAACCATTGTCACGCATGTGAACAATCAGGTAGTTGGTCAAAACGGCCTGACGATTAACGGTCAGTACGGCACCCTTGTGATCCAACAGGATGGTTCCTACACCTATACCAGCACATCAACCGCTGTGGGCGTGGAAAACTTCATCTACACCATTACTGATGTTGATGGCGACAGCGACAGCGCCATTCTGTATTTCACTCTGAACTGCCCGCCAACTCCGGTTGACGACCAGCCGGATGCCGTGAATGATAATGGCGGTTCCGTTACCAATGTAAACGACAGCAAAACCGGCAATGTCATGGGTAACGATGACAAAGGCGATGACCTGCCAACGGTTGTTACCAAAATCGGTAACTTTGATGTGGGCGTGAATGGCCTGACCATCAACGGCCTGTACGGTACGCTGACAATCCAGCAGGATGGGTCTTATACTTACACCAGAACATCCTATGGTTCCGGGGTTGAGAAATTCCCCTACACCATTACTGATGTTGACGGCGATAGCGACAGCGCCATCCTGTGCTTCACTATTCCTTACTGCCCGCCGCCGGTGCCGGACGATCAGCCAATCGTATACAGCGCGGCTGAAATTGTTGATGAAACCGGTCTGAACATCACAGAAACCGGCACAGTTAACGTCAATTACGGCAATGACGGCCCCGGCAAGGTGACAATCAATGGTGATTTCAGCGCCTCCGGTTCTCTGCTGAACAACGCACTGACCTCAGGTGGTGTAGCTATCACTGTCAATCAAACAGCCATTCCGGGCTACATGAACTATGAAGGCTACGCCGGTAACACCAAGGTGTTCTCGCTGAAGGTCTATGAAAACGGCAATTACGAATACAAGCAGTTTGCCGCTCTGGACCATGCCAATGCCAGCGACCCGAATGACATTATCTCGCTGCATTTCGGTATCACGGCAACAGATACCGATAACGACGCCACAAACGGCAAGATCATCATCAATGTAAAAGACGATGCGCCCGTGGCTGTGAATGACGGTACATACACCGTGAATGCCGGCCAAGCCGCTTCCGGTAACGTGATGACGAACGATCATGTCAGCAAGGATGTCCCGAACAAGGTGATTTCCGTGTTCGAACATGATGCGGGCTATATCGTGCCGGCAAACGGTTCTGTCAGTATTCCGGGTCTGTACGGTACGCTGGTGATGTACTCCAACGGTACATACACATACACAGCCAAAACCGGGAATATCGATGGCGTTGATACATTCCGCTATACACTGGCGGATCATGACGGTGACAGCTCCTACGCGACACTGTCATTCGATGTTAATCCGTCTATTACCCCGCCCCCGCCGCCCCCTTGCGGTTGTCACAATGATGACCAGCCTGTGGCGGTTGATGACAATGGCGGCACGATCATAGCAATCAACACTGTAAAAACCGGCAACGTCATGACAAATGACGACAAAGGTAATGACATCCCGACCATCGTAACGAAAGTTGGCAATGTTAATATCAGCGTTAACGGTACCACCATTAACGGTCAGTACGGCACGCTGTTTATCAAGCAGGATGGTTCCTATACCTACACCAGCACAACACATGCCGTGGGTCAGGAACAGTTCACTTACACGATCACCGATAAAGACGGCGATTCATCCAGCGCGAAACTGTCCTTCACCTTCAACTGCCCACCGCCGCATGTCGATGATCAGCCGGATGCTGTAAATGATAACGGCGGTTCCGTTCACAATGTCAATGTGACAACAATCGGCAACGTCATGACAAATGACGATAAAGGCAATGATCTGCCGACTATCGTGACGCATGTGAATGGTCAATTCGTGGGTATTAACGGCCTGACCATCAACGGTATATACGGCACGCTGACAATCCAGCATGACGGTTCCTACAGCTACACCAGAACATCTTATAATTCCGGTGTTGAGAACTTCACATACACCATTACTGATGTTGATGGTGACGCCGACAGCGCGGTTCTGTGCTTCACGATCCCGCCTTGTGCACCGCCTCCGCCACCTCCCCCGCCGCTATGCGATGTTGATGTGGTTATCAATAACGGCGTGGACAAGCTGTGCATCAAGGAAGACGGCACAGGAACCTTACCTGTTAGCGTTACCTATAACGGCGGCGATGGCGATGAGGTTGTAACGCTTGTACTGACCGGTATTGCAAATAACTGGGGTGTAACAGCTCCTGGTTGGACCAAGGTTGGTAACGAATACCGCATTACACTGCCCACCGGTCAGACAACCTATAACGGCAATATTACGCTTTCTCCCCCAACCAACAGCGATGTTGATCTGGGTACGGTGCGTGTAACAGCCAGCGTTTATGATCCGGACACAACGCAAACAGTAACATCCTTCGATACAGCTAATATTCAAGTTGATGCTGTAGCCGATGCGATTAATCTGAATACGCCGGGCAGCATCACATTCCGCAGCAGATCCACATCAGGGGCACTGAAAATCGGCGCAACCCTGACGGATACCGATGGTTCGGAAGTTATCACGAAATTTGTAGTCTCATTCAGCGGCAGCACTATGAAGATGTCGTTAAACCGCGGTACAAAAATCGCCAACAACAAGTGGGAAATCACAGTTGTTGACGGTGATGTAAATGCCGCCGTTCAAAATCTGAAAATGAGCTTCGCAAATTACACCGCCGGCTTTAGAGGCATAAACGGGAATGGTAAAGGTAAACTGACGGTATCCGTTTACTCTGAAGAGAAAAACCTGTCCGGAGAAGAATGTGATACCAGTGACAACACCCGTGTTGTTACCAAAACATTCAACTTCCAGATCGTGGCTTCGCCGCTTGTATTCGATATCGACCATGACGGCATTGAGTTGACATCACTTCAGGACGGCGTTCTGTTCGATATCACGGAAGACGGTGTCAAAGACCACACCGCCTGGGTGAAAGGTGATGATGCCCTGCTGGCTCTGGACGTAAATGGCGATGGCGTCATCAACGACCGCGGCGAACTGTTCGGTGATAACGATCTGTATGAAGACGGTTTTGCCAAACTGGCGTCCTTCGACAGCAACAAGGACGGTCTGATCGATGCTCAGGATGATGTTTTTGCTGATCTGCGCTTGTGGCAGGACCTGAATCAGGACGGCATCAGTCAGGCAGACGAACTTCACGGTCTTGTGGACATGGGTATTCGTTCCATCAATCTGGATGCCGCCGAAGTTGATTACTCCCTGGAAGGCAACCCCATCTCGCATGAGGGTACTTTCACCCGCGATGACGGCACAATCGGTCAGGTTGTCGATGCCTGGTTCGAAAGCAGGGACGGTGCAACGGAAGAAACTCCGGTTGAACTTTACGGCAATGATAACGCAGCCGATGTTTTTGTCTTGGGTGAATCCGGCAATATCATCAACAACTTCAACGCCTATGAAGGCGATCAGGTTGACCTGAGTGAGTTGCTGACGAACTTCGATCCGCTGCAGGATTCCATCAACGACTTCGTATTCGCCACACAATCGGGTGTTGATACGATCCTGTCCGTTGATGTGAATGGGCGCGGTGATGCCTCTATGGCAATCGATGTGGCTGTTCTGGCCGACAGAACCCTGACACTGGAAGAACTTCAGGACAACAAATCCATCACAGCTTAAAATATTTTAGGCTCGAAAAAAAATTAAGGCCCTTCCTTTGTGAAGGGCCTTGTTTTTTGAGCGCGAGCAAGGTAAGTGATTGACTCATAATAAAAGCGTTACCAAATTATGGCAAAAACATCTTGCATATTGGGATTAAAATATGCATATTGGGGCACGTTCCATGCCGGGGTATAAAATTTCCTTGGTGTATGAAAGTATTTGGCCCTTTCCCGGAACGCCGAAACATAGTAAAAAAGCCAAGGTATTAAGAATACGAGAGGAAGTTAAAGTGCAAAGCTTCAAACTGCAAAACAAGACACTGCGTAAACTGGCTATGGGAACAGCGCTGGCAGGCTGCCTGATCTTCGCCCTGCCGCTGAGTACAAATGCTCAGGACATGGCGGCGACCTCGCCCCAGCAAGACATCCCGACAATCGGTCAGACCGTTTCTCTGAAAGAAGCTGTTGCCACCGGCGTATCCACGAACCCCGAATACGGTGTTGTGGCCGCTTCCCGCCGCGCGACTGATGAAGAATTGAAACAAGGCAAGGCTTTGTTCCGTCCGTCCCTTGACTTTCGCGGCGATACAGGCTGGGAACACAGCGATGACCCCGGTACACGCGGCGGCGCTGACAGCGATGATAAAGAAAATATGTGGCGTAAAGAAGCAGGCCTGACCCTGACACAAATGCTGTTTGATGGCTGGGAAAGCAAATTTGAAGTGCAGCGCCAGAAAGCCCGTGTTGTTTCCTCCGCCCAGCGCGTACGCGAAACATCCGAACTTGTCGGTCTGGCGATTGTAGAGGCCTATCTGGAAGTGCTGCGCCAGCGCCAGCTGCTGATTATTGCCCGTCAAAACGTGGCTGATCACATTTCCATCCTTGAACAGATCGAAGACGGCGTAAGCGGTGGCCGCTCCACACAGGCCGACCTTGAACAAGCCCGTGCCCGTCTGGCACAGGCACGCGCTGTTGAAACAGATACACGTCAGGCGCTCCGCAATGCGGAAGCTTCCTACCGTGAAGAAACCAGCTCGGCCCCCGGTCAGCTGGCCCTGCCGGTTATTCCTTACGACCAACTGGCAGCCGATGTTGATCAGGAAGTTTTCCAGTCCCTGGCTTACAGCCCGACGCTGGATATTTTCTCAGCCGATATCGAAGTGGCTTATGCTGAAGCCCAACAGACAAAATCAACCATGTATCCGCAGTTCGACCTGCAGCTTAACGCCCGTCAGGGTGATGATCTGGGCGGTGTGGAAGGTAAAGACCGCAGCGCCTCTGCGTTGGTGGTTGTAAACTGGAACCTGTATCGCGGTGGTGCTGATGTGGCCCGTGCGCGTGAATTCATTCACCGTCACCAGCAAGCCAAGGAATCCCGCGCGGAAGCCGCCCGTTCGATTGAAACGGATGTGCGTCAGACCTGGGCTTCAATGATCGCGTCTGGCGAGCGTGCCCGCCAGTTTGCGGCGCAGGCTGATGCCAACACCGAAGTGGTTCGTGCTTACAAGGATCAGTTTAATCTCGATCGCCGTACATTGCTGGACGTTCTTGACGCCCAGAACGAATTATTCGTATCGCGCAGCAACACGGTGGACGCCGAGTTTCTGGAGATGCTGGCGGTATACCGCCTCATCGCTCTGAAAGGTCGCTTGCTTCCGAGCCTCGATGTAGCTTATCCTAGAGAGAGTGATATCAGCGAAAAGGAAAAATGGAATGAAGATGAAAAGCTTCAGGCCCTTGATTCCTACGCTGGTGCCACAAATCTGGGACTTAGCAACATCTTCGAGGAGTAATGAGCAGCAGCGACAACCAAAAAGCGCCTGACGATTCATCCCCTATCCCCAATGAAGCTTCCGACCCGCAAGATAATGCGGGTCAGATAGCATCTGGTACAAGCGCATCCAAGGGGCAATCCGCGAACGTACCCGACGACTGGCCTTTGCAGGCTGACCGCATGGCGCTCCACCGCCCGTTGGTGGATGCTCTGGTTATCCTCGCAGGACATTACGGCCGCCGCACCAGCGCCGCATCACTGACAGCCGGGCTGCCCATCCCGAAAAAGGGTATCACACCGCTTTTATTCATTCGCGCCGCCGAACGCGCTGATTTAACAGCGCGGCTGGCAGAACGCTCTCTGGAATCCCTGGCGATTGCACCAAACCTGCCCTGCATTTTGTCGCTGGAAGATAATCAGGCCTGTATTCTGTGGGAAGTAAACTCCCCCCATACGCCTCGCAAGGGCAAGAAAAGCGGCAAGCTGGAAGCGCATCCAGAAACGTCCTTCGTGGTGCAATTCCCAGAAACGGCTGATGAAAAACAAACGCTTAATCTGGAAGATCTGAAAAAGATCTATACGGGTTATGCTTTCTTTGCCCGCCCCGTTGCCCGCACGGATGACCGCGCCGGGCCGGCGGAAATTGAGGAAGGCAAAGACTGGTTCTGGGCCGCACTCAAGAAAAACAAGGTTTTGTACAGTGAAGTCGGTATTGCCGCTGTCATGATCAATATGTTCGGTGTTGCCGGATCACTGTTTATCATGAATGTTTATGACCGTGTTGTCCCTAACAAGGCGTTTGAGACGCTCTGGGCACTCGCCATCGGCGTAGGTATCGTCTATCTGTTTGATTTCCTGCTACGCAATTTAAGATCGACCTTTCTTGATGTCGCCGGACGCCGGGCAGACGTTAAAATTTCGGCATCGCTGTTTGAACAGATTCTGGGTATGACCATGACTTCGCGGCCTGCCAGCGCCGGGGTTTTAGCCAGCAATATGCGTGAATTTGAAACCCTGCGGGATTTCTTCACCAGCGCCACCATGACCGCGCTGGTCGATCTGCCTTTCGTGTTTATTTATATCGCCGTCATCGCGATTGTAGCAGGCCCCTTGGCTTTTGTGCCGCTGGCGGCCATTCCGCTGATTGTCGGCATGGGTTTTTACCTGCAAGGGCCACTGCAAAAGGTTATTCGTCAGTCCCTGAATGAATCGGCGCTGAAAAACGCACTGTTGTTTGAAACCATTGTCGGGCTGGAAACAATTAAAGTTCAGGCCGCTGAAGGCTATACCCAGCGCAGCTGGGAAGAGCTTTCCGATAAAGCCTCCCGTACATCCATTAAATCCCGCAAGCTGTCGTCTTTCGCCCAGAACTGGGCGCTATTTATCCAGCAGCTGGTTAGCGTTGTGATCGTGATTGTCGGTGTTTATCTGATCGCTGATGGTTATATGACCCAAGGCGCGCTGATTGCTTCTGTGATCCTTTCGGGCCGTGCTATGGGTCCGCTGGGACAGGTAGCAGGGCTTATGACCCGTTTAAATCAATCGCGCGAATCCCTGCGCCAGCTGGATGAACTGATGAAAAAACCGGTGGAACGCCCGGCAGGAAAGCATTTTGTGTCGCTGCCGCATATCCGCGGGTTGGTGGATTTTCAGGATATCGTCTTCCATTATCCGGGCCAGAGTGTACCTGCCGTTAACCACATGTCGTTCCGGATTGAACCCGGTGAAAAAGTGGGTGTTATCGGCGCTGTCGGCTCCGGCAAAACCACGCTCGAAAGATTATTATTGAATCTGTATCAACCCGATAGCGGGTCCGTGCAGATTGACGGGACGGATGTCCGCCAGATTGCCCCCGGTGATTTGCGCCGCAATGTAGGCGCTGTGCAGCAAAGCCCGCAGCTTTTCTTCGGCACGGTGCGTGAAAACATTACCATGGGCCATGAAACCGCCCCCGACCGCGCCGTTATGAAGGCGGCGGAGCTTTCCGGCGTGCTGGAATTTCTGGCTGACACATCCGCGGGCCTCGATACGCAGGTGGGTGAGCGCGGTGAAGCGCTTTCCGGCGGGCAGCGTCAGGCTGTCGCTATCGCACGAGCGCTGCTTTACGATCCGCCGATTATGATTTTGGATGAACCCACGGCTTCGATGGACCCGGCTTCGGAAAACCGTCTGAAAAAGCGCCTTGGTCATTTGTGCAAAAATAAAACAACGATCCTCATCACCCATAAGGGCGCGATGCTGAATATCGTTGATAAGCTTATTTTGATCGACCGCGGTAAGTTAGTTGCCTTTGGTCCCAAGGAAGAAGTCATCCGCAAGCTGCAGGCACGCCAATACGGCACAGCCGCCGAAAATACGGAGGTGTAAGACGCTATCATGAACGCACCCACGCCTCAGAAAAAACTGACCCCTGAGCAGCAAAAGCAAGCACAGAAAATGGGTGAGCAAATGCAAAAGAAAATGCAGGAAGCTCAGTCCATCAATCAGGAAAAGCAATGGGCTAATGTCCGCGCCAAATGGGCCAAGGAAAAAGCCGATCTGGCCGAAGCCAAAGCCATGGCCATGCTGGAAGTGGAAGATGATCTGCCGCTTTCCAAGCATATGCTGCTACTGTTTATCTTCCTGTTTTTTGCGATTTTCATTATCTGGGCCAATCTGGCGCCGCTGGATGAAGTCACGCGCGGGGAAGGGAAAGTTATTCCTTCCACCGAAGTACAGGCTCTGCAATCGCTGGATGCCGGTATCGTTGAGGAATTTCTGGTCAAAGAAGGTCAGGAAGTCGAAGCCGGGCAGGTGCTGGTGCGCTTATCCGATATTGAAGCTTCTTCCGATCTCGGCGCCAATAACGCCCGTTATCTGGGTTTGATGGCATCCATCACCCGCCTGCAAGCTGAGGCGGAAGGAAAATCAACTGTAACCTTCCCGGATGAAGTCATGAAAGGTGCGCCGTCTTCCGTGACCGAGGAAATGAACGCCTTCCGCGCTAATCAACTTTCCCTGCAAAACCAGCTGAATATTCTGGAACAGCAGCGCGCCCAGCGCGAACAGGAAGTACGTGAGCTGGAAACCCGGATTTCGGATACACGCGGCACAGTCCGCCTGCAGCAGCAGGAAATGGAGATGGTGCGCCCGTTGGTGGAAAAAGGCTCGGCGCCCAAAATGGAACTGCTCCAGCTGGAACGCAGTATTCAAGAGAAAAATACGGAGCTGAACGGCTATCTGTCATCCCTGCCGCGCGCAAAATCGGCCATTGGTGAGGTGCGTGCGCGTATCGCCGATATCAGATCCACCGCCAAAGCGCAGGCGCAAACCGAACTTGCTGCCAAGCAGATTGAGCTAAGCGAGATTGGGGAGCGCCTTGGCGCGCTGAAGGACCGTAAAACCCGGACGGAAATTAAATCCCCCGTTAACGGCACCATTCAGGATATCACCGTCAACACAGTGGGCGGCGTCGTGCGCCCTGGTGAAGACTTCATCAAGATCGTTCCGAAGGATGATCAGTTGATTGTGGAAGCCAAGGTTAAACCGTCCGATCGTGCGTTTATCTATCCCGGTCAAAAAGCCGTGATCAAGATCACCGCCTATGATTACTCCATCTATGGTGGTCTGGAAGGCGAGCTGGTTGATATCTCCGCCGATACGTTCGAGGATGAAAAGCAGAATACCTATTACAAGGTGAAGCTGCGCACCTATGAGACCGAGATCAAACATGATCAGGAAACCCTGCCGATTACCATCGGGATGGTGGCATCCGTGGATATCCTGACTGGCAAGAAGACGGTCATGCAGTACATTCTGAAACCGCTCATCAAAACGCTGGGCGATGCCATGAACGAGCGGTAACGGGGTTTTATAGTTGACATATTATACCACTCATGATTAACTGTGAATATCCACACTAAGGGGGTACAGGCATGACAGATACTTGCTATCAGGCTGATATGGAACAGCATTTCGGTGTTATTCAGGACCTCCTTGTGACCCCTTTTCAGGAACAAAGCCAACCCAGAAGATGCACCCCCACGCGCATGCGGCAGCTGGGTCATGGAAATGCCTATTCGTATAGCGAATTTAGTGATTCTTTGCACATGGGCACCCGCGCTTTTGCCGCGGGGGAACAACCGATATCTCTGGAATATACCCAGCACTGGACGGAAGAAGATCATATGACGGCCCGTTATCTGTACCGCGCCACGGGCGTGTCGCTTGCAAAGCCGCTGCCCGGTATGAACCCTGCCGCAGACCGCGAATATCAAGCCAATCTTGATAAACCCATACTATCTCTGGGCGGGTTACAGTACAGAACGGACATAAAGCAAGAGATCTGCGATAAAATCACGGAATCCTTGCTGTTTATCCATCAGCATCCTGAAGAAGCTGAAAAATATATCAATCAGCACCCGGACACACAGAAAGAAAAAGAGCAGATTTTAAATCTGGTGCGCGCCAGCGACCGGTTCTTGACGGAGCTTGAATATAAATTTGGACACAAAACACGCCCCGAACAAGTACCGGACATAGAGCTTTTGCATGAAAAGAGCCTAAAACAAATTCGGCCTGATATCCCAACAATGAACCCCTATTAATATGAGCCATGGAAGCAACAATGGAAAATAAAGTTATCATTTGCAGCAAAAGCTTTTGCGACTGCGTCCGTGCGTTTACGGCATACACACTTGTTCAGGTATCAAGCGCCGTTCTGGATCTAGTGGTCGGATAAATCATATATCCTGCCGAGTTCTCGTTTAACGGATTTCCCTGATTTTCGAAAAATACTTGCCGGAAGGTTCCGGTAGCGCTAGTCTTCCCGCTATGCAAGCAGCCGCTCAAAACTCTCAGATCAATATCACCCTGCCCGATGGGGCCGTACGCACATACGCTTCCGGCACGACGGGGCTGGAGATTGCCACCAGCATTTCAACATCTCTGGCTAAAGCGGCGGTGGCCGTTACAGTTGACGGTATACAGCACGATTTGAGCGATCCGATTACGGCAGATGCCAAGCTCTCTATCATTACCCTTCGTGATGAGGAGGGGCTGGAGATCATGCGCCACACCATCACGGCCCAACTTCTGGCGCGGGCGGTGAAAAACCTTTACCCCACAGCAAAGCTTGCCATCGGCCCCACAATCGAAAACGGGTTTTATTACGATATTGAATTTAAAGATCCGCTATCGACCGATGATCTTGAAAAAATCGAAAAGGAAATGCGGCGCATCAAGGAAACGAACGCGCCCATCGTAAAAACCCTGCACAGCAAGGATGAAGCGATCGCAGCCTTCAAAGAACGCGGTGAGCCTTACAAGATTGATATTATTGAGCGCGCGGGTCAGGACGAAAATTTCCAGCTCTATAACCAAGGCGATACTGGCTTTATCGACCTGTGCCGCGGCCCGCATTTGCCGAGCCTTAAATCTGTGGGCGTGTTCAAGCTTTTGAAAGTGGCAGGCGCTTACTGGCGTGGCGATTCCACCAAAGCCATGCTCACCCGCATTTACGGCACGGCGTGGCGCGATGAGAAAGAGCTGAAAGAATACCTGACCCAGCTGGAGGAAGCTGAAAAGCGCGACCACCGCAAGCTGGGCGCGGAAATGGGCTTGTTCCATTTTCAAGCCGAAGCACAAGGTTCCGTTTTCTGGCACCCCAAGGGTTTCACGATTTATAACCAGCTGGAAGGGTATATCCGCCGCCGTCTGCGCGATGCCGGGTAGTCAGAAATCAAAACCCCGCAGCTGCTGGATAACAAGCTGTGGGAAGCCTCAGGCCACTGGGGTAAATACCGCGAAAACATGTTCGTTGTGCCGGATGTCGTGCCCAATACCGAAGAGGGCGGCAAGGTTTTCAAGGAAGAGCCGACCAAGTTTATGGCCCTGAAACCCATGAACTGCCCCGCCCACGTACAGGTGTTTAATCAGGGTCTTAAATCATACCGCGATCTACCCCTGCGTTTGGCGGAATTCGGCTGCTGCCACCGCAATGAAGCGCATGGCGCGCTGCACGGGCTGATGCGCGTGCGGCAAATGACACAGGATGATGCGCATATTTTTGCGACCGAAGATCAGATCACATCTGAATCCGTGGCCTTCTGCGACCTTGTGAAGAATGTTTACGCCGATATGGGCTTTAGTGACGTACGTGTTGTGCTGGCCTTACGCCCCGAAAACAAGGCAGGCACGGATGAGGTCTGGGATAAGGCGGAAGATGGCCTGCGTCAGGCGCTGATTCAGGCAGGTCTTGAATTCACCGAAGCCGAAGGCGAAGGCGCCTTTTACGGCCCCAAAATCGAATATCACATTCGGGACGCCATTGGCCGTAGCTGGCAATGCGGTACGCTGCAGCTTGATTTCGTGCTACCGGAACGCCTTGATGCGTCTTACATCGGGGGAAGACGGCAACCGCCACCGCCCTGTGATGCTTCACCGCGCAATTTTAGGTTCTCTGGAGCGTTTCATTGGGGTCATGATTGAATCCTACGCCGGGAAGTTGCCCCTATGGCTGGCACCCACGCAAGTCGTCGTGGCGACCATTACCGAAAGCGCGAATGATTATGCCGAGAAGATCCATCAGGAACTGCACGCCGCCGGAATCCGCACCGAAATTGACCTGCGGAATGAGAAAATCAATTACAAGGTGCGCGAGCATTCCCTGCAAAAAGTGCCCTTCCTGTACGTGGTCGGCGCGCGCGAGGCAGAAGAAGGCACGGTGGCGATCCGCCGGCTCGGCTCGCAGGAACAATCGGTTAAATTATTCAAAGAGGCGCTGGCTGAGCTGAAAACGCTCGCGAAAACCCCCTATTAATTTTATTCCTCTCTTACAGGAACTTTTTACAACACCAATTGTTGGCAGGAACGGTGAAAACGCCCTTATGGCGATGCACCTGTATGTAAGGAAAGGAACCCCGAAACAATGACCCGCAAAGACATGATTATTATTGGCTTGGGTGCCTTCCTGCTTGTTTTGCTGACGGCAGGGGCCAGCGCCTATGTTTTATCCCATCAAGATGCCTCGCAGCAAACATCTTCCTCCCGCGAGAGTGTTAAATGGAACAGCGCCCGTGTTGAACCTGCTGCCGGAAATCCCAAGCCCGCCTGTGATGACGATAATATCGTTGGTAAAGTTGTCGGCGGTGTCGGCGGCGGTTTGCTCGGTAACCAGATCGGTAAAGGCAAAGGGAATACGGCTGCCACCATCGGTGGATCGGTCGGCGGCACGCTTCTGGGTGAAGAATACATCCCCACCCGCAACGTAACCTGCCGCTAGAAAATAACAAGCCTGTGCTGCCGGGAACGCCACCCGGCAGCATACTATCCCCCTTGCATTTCGTGTAATTTCGCCTTATGTATAGGGGCTTGAGAATAACTCATAACAACTAATAGGAGTCGACGATCAGAAAGCCCTTTCCACCCCAGCGCGGTAACACCGATGATGGTCCGCGCGTTAATGATCAAATTCGTGCTCAGGAAGTCCGCCTTGTAGGGGCCGATGGGGAAATGATCGGCGTAGTGCCCGTAAAGGAAGCACTAACGATGGCTGAGGAAGCAGGCCTTGACCTTGTCGAGGTATCTCCCGGCGCGGAGCCGCCCGTCTGCAAAATTCTCGACTACGGCAAGTATAAATACGAACAGCAGAAAAAAGCTAACGAAGCTCGCAAGAAACAGAAAACTGTGGATGTGAAGGAAGTGAAGCTACGCCCCGGTATTGAAGAACATGACTATCAGGTCAAGCTGCGCAATGCCCGCCGCTTTCTGGAAGATGGCGATAAAGTGAAAGTTACCTTGCGCTTCCGGGGGCGTGAAATGGCCCACCAGGAAATCGGCCTTGGCGTTTTAAACCGCATGAAGGAAGATCTGGGCGAATTGGCAAAAGTGGATATGGAAGCCAAAATGGAAGGCCGTCAGGCCGTTATGGTCCTTAGCCCGGCCTGAATATCTGCATCACATCAACCTGCGGTGCGTTTTTATACTCCGGTTTAGCGCCATTGTGATCGAATTCAGGGTCGTTGATACCTCTGGTCATGTGTTTGAGCACATCCTGCGACTGGGTCATATCAAACCCGCCCTGCTCACCCAGCGGAATAATACCGCTCTTTACCTTGTGCCCGTGCTCATCAAGAAAATCGATCCGTACCCCTATGGGAGAAAATTCGTTCTGTTTGGCATCCCCGTCTTGCTGGCCCAGCATATTCATACGCACGGTACCGCCAATACTAAGATGATGTTTGATGGCATCGCGGATTTGACCGCCCGACAAATTGCTGTCATCCAGACTGACTAGTGTCTTGCCGGTTTTATCCTGGGTTACCATCGGCATAAGCAGCCTTAAATTGTCCACGCGCAGGAAAAGCGATGTGCGGTCGTCATGACCAAATTTTATGCTTGTGTCTGAAATAACAGTGCTTTTGGGGTTGCCGTAAAATGCGGCGCCGGAATCGAAATTCTCCGGGTCATATGCCCCTTCATTTACATTAGGAAATTCCTCAAACGCCTTGCGTTCACCTGCTACACGTTTTTGACCGGCTTCCACCTCTTTTCGTGCATCGGGGCTGTTGTGACGCGCTTTTAATTCCGCTTCCACCTGCTCTTTCAATACATCAAAAGCAAAGCGCCCGGCATGTTCGCCGCGTGTAATCTTGGATGTTCTAAACAGTTGCGGATCACCCAGATTCGCTTCAATCCCCTTTATCTTCTCCTGCACAATTTGATGAACGTCCTTCATGAAACTTTCCGTATCCGCAGGCATCCCCTTCGGATCAAAAACAACCGTAGCATCAGGGGTATATTCCACCCTGTGAATGGAACGGCGTTCCACGTTATTCATCTCATAACCGGCAGCAACCGCCATCTCATAGGCAATATTTCCCGCCAGATAATCATGGCTAAAACCTTGATTATTAAGCGCTATACCATCAATGACCGTCCCCACATTATAGGACAGATCAGGCGCCGCCTGAAACTCCGGCAGATTAGCCCGCCCGGCAAAATCAAGGGCGGCAATTTGCCCGGTTTCTTCTTTGGACCGGTTAGCGGTGTAAGTGAGGTAACGCATGCCGGCAGGGGTTTCCACAGGAACAATTTGCCCCTGCTGTTCATCGGCTAAAATTGTGTTGCGAATGGCTGCTTTTGCCGCATCCAGATTGGCAACATCTATCCCCCTTGCTTTCAACCTTTCAATGAAAGACGGGTCCTCCAGCTTTTTATCAAGCAGGACTTCGAGCCGTTGCTGATCAGGGCGATCAAAAAATGCCTTCACTTCCGGATCAGTAATCGCATCATATGTTTTATGACTGATGGGACCTTCTATGGTGAGCTCGCCATATTTATTCCTCTTGCCGTTAACATCCGTAATAATCTCTTCCTTGATCTCCAGCGTTAACGCCGCAACCGCTTTTAAAGTTGGGTTTTCCAGATCAACCTTGCCCGCTGACGGGGCAGGTTGCGCAACCTCGGGCTTTTTCTGGTCATTCACAAATTTCTGAATATCCCGCATCATGTTTTCGGGGCTGGACGTCATCAGAATCTTAAACAGCCCCATAATGTCGGTCATGGTCCAGACATGACCACCGGGCTGCGGCGGGCGAGCCTGCAAACCTTGACGGGCACTCGCCATCATTAACTGGAAATTCTGGTCTTTATTTCCATCGCTATCGGGGTCTTGTTTTATCTGGGCCTGCAGCGCCGCAATGGGGACTTGTCTATCCTTATCCGTTGCCCTTTCCAGCATAACCAGAAAAGCCTGCTGGGTACTCGCAGAACCGCCGACAACGTTACCCTTGTCATCCTTTACTTGTGTCGCTTTATCATCAAGCTTGGGGGAAATGGCAGCAATAAGTTCCGCCTTTTGCTGCGTACTCAGGACGCCGCCTGCTACGGGTTGGCTGAATTTTACGGACCCGATCGCACCGGGCAGCATACCGGCAAGCTCATCATAATAAGCTGGCATGCTCTGCCCTTCTTTCGGGCCGGCATGCAACCTGTCAGCAAATTTATCGAGATCTGATTTTGGCGTCTCAGCCATGCCCTCTTTTACACCCTTTTGTTATTCGTTATCACCGATCGTATAAAATTTTGGTTAAAATGCTGTTAAGATAGGCGGTATGAGCCTGTTTTCGATCATCACCGTCACGCGTAACAATGGGGAGGGCCTCGCCAGAACTTATGCCTCGCTGGCCGCGCAAAGCCTTGCCGATTACGAATGGATTGTGATTGACGGCGCGTCATCCGATTCCACACTTGGCTTCATGAAAGACAAACCCGCCCTGCTGGTTAGCGAACCGGATAAAGGCATTTACGATGCCATGAACAAGGGGTTAGAGCGGGCAAGCGGTGATTTCCTTATTTTCATGAATGCGGGCGATTGTTTTGCGGGGGCGCAGGTTCTGGAAGAGCTGAGCCATGTACTGCGCGCTGAACAGACCGTCTTTGCCTATGGCGATGCGTGGGAAGAACAGTCCGGCGGCAGGCCCTTTTACAAACGCGCACGGCGGCATCATCATATCGCATACGGCATGTTCACCCATCATCAGGCCATGGTGTATAAACGCGCGGCGCTGGGGGATATGCGCTATGACTTACGTTATAAAATCGCATCTGATTACGATCTGACTGCCGGTTTTTGATGCAGGATAAAGAGGGTAAAATTTCTTACCTGCCGCAAGCGCTCTGCCTGTTTGAAGCGGGCGGTATTTCACAACAACAAACGAGAGAAGGGCGCTGCGAACAGTTTATGATACGCCGGAATTTAAAAATAGTATCACTGCTGCTTAACAGCGCGATTTATGCCGGGCAGGCTTTGAGTCTGTCTTTACGCCGCCTCTGCCCGCCGCTTTACCGTTTTTGCAAAACGCGGATCATGCGGTAATAGTGCCAGCGGCTGGCGGCAAGTTTCAAACCTGCCGCGCCGTCCATAAACCCGGCTTTGAATATATAGCTATGCAGGAAGGCCGCTTCCGCCCGGCAGGGCAGCACCTTGAACAGGCGCTTTAAAACACGGCGCAGCCTCAGCGGGTCTTGCGGCCATAAACCGCCTTGGTCCATACCAGCTTCCCAGGCGGCGTATCGTTCATGCCGCGCCTGCCAGCCCGCCGGATCATCAAACGCATGATGCAAGATCGGGGTTTTGATACGCCCTATCGCGGCGCTTTCATAACCGGGTTTTCGCACGGGCTGGTAATGACCCTCAATCTCCCCCATGCCGGGGATATCAAGATCGTTCAGGGGTGGAAACATCATCCGGCCCTTATGCAGCAAACATAATTTGTTATTGCGCAGACCACCCTTGAGCGCTTTGCCATTCATCACGTAATGCGCGCTGACAAAAAACCCGGCTTCCGGCGTTTTTTCCCAATCAATGCGGGCAAGATCTTCAATAAAATCGGACGTCACTTCCTCATCCGCATCCAGAAAGAAAACCCAGTCATGTTTCAGGGGGATATTATCGAGGCACCATTGGCGCTTTTTGGGATAAGCCCCGTTCCAGCGAAAATCAACCACGCGCGCCCCGGCGTTTTTGGCAATCGCCGCCGTTTTATCCGCACTTTCGGAATCAACGACAATCACTTCCGCAAAAGCGGAGCCTAAACTTTCCAGCGCACGCGGCAGACGCGCTTCCTCATTTTTGGTGACAACAATAACGCTGATGGGACGCGCCATCATGAACGGCGCAGGCCAAAGACGGCAAAGCCCAGCCCCATACCCGCCAGCACAAACACAAGCGCGCTTAAGGGAATATCAGGCCATAAGGGGCGGCTGGATGATGACGCCGTTTCCACGATATCCGCCGCGTAAGCCTGCTCGATCGATACCAGCATGTTGAGGCGTTCCTGTTCCAGCAGCAGATCTGCCAGCGCCCGGCGGTGATCGGGGTTGTTTGTTTTAGAAAGCTCCGCCTGCAAATAGGCAATACGCCCCAGCGTTTCCGTTTTGGTTTTACGGCGAATGGACGCATCCGCCGCACGGGCAAGCTCGCTCAACAAATAAGCGGCAAAACGCGGATCCGGGTGGCTATAGCGCACCACCCGCAAACCGCCGCCGGGAACGGATGCAATATCAACACGCTTTGCCAGATATTCCGAGAATTGGGCAGGCGTCCATTCCGAGGGCGGGGCACTCCACACAAAACTGCGGTCACGGGCCAGCCCTTCCAAAATCACCGGGTTTTCCAGCAAGGCTTCCGCCATGGTCTGTCCGCGCAAAATAGCTTCAAACCGGATAAAATCAGGCGTATTGCCACTGCCTACGCGTTGCAGAATAAAGTTAAGCGGTGCCAGATTTTCATCATTCTGCAACAGCCGGGAAAATTGCGCGCCGTTCATCGGGTTGGCAGGCGCTATTGTCAGTGCAGCGCGGTAATGCGGCACGGCGGTAAACCACAGCAAAGACGCCGCTGCCAGCCCCAGAAGCGCCCCGCCCGCCAGCCAGAGCCGTGCGCTCCATAACAGCCTAAGAGCGTCCATCAGGCTCATTTCACCAAGGGCTTCGGCGCTGTTCATAAAGGCGCGGCGGTACCAGTGGTTATAATTCAGGCGGCCGATCGGGCTATCCGGCTCATGATCATTATCGGGTTTGAAGGAAGGTGACCGTTTCATGCCGCCTTCTTCTTCGGTTTGTCTTTTGCCGCCGGTTTTTCTTCACGCCCCTGAATGGTGGAAAGCGCCCGCTTGATCCACGCCTTCATCGATTCTTTCGGCGTTAAAACCTTCCCGGCTTCCAGCGCCCCGTCATGGGCAGCAAACCATGTATCGCCGTTCTGGCGGTATTCCAGCACAGCCTTTGCCAAGGCAGCACCGTCCTGCGGCGGGGTTCTGGTCCCGGCCTGAAAGTCAGTAATAATGTGATCGATCTCCGATCCTTCCGGCCCGGCATAAATAACCGGACGACCCACCGCCAGTGCGGAATATAATTTGGAAGGCACCATATATCCGCAAGCACTGTCCCGCAGGACGATCAAATGCACATCGCCGCTTTCCATTACTTCGCGCAGCTTGTGAGCAGGCTGATAGGGGATAAAACGGATATTACCCAAACCGCGTTTCTCACGCTCCCGCGCCAGATTTTCAATGCGGCGCCCATCGCCCACAAACACGAATTCAATTTCGGGGTGATCTTCTTCTAAAATTTTTGCCGCATCCAGAATCGTTTCCGCCGGATGCGCCAACCCCACATTCCCGGCATAGAGTACACGGAATTTGGGGCCGTTTTTAACCTGACTCTGATACGGCTTGGATGTCAGCGCAACATTGCCGCCCGCAGCTGTTTTATCTTCCCCGAACTGCTTTATTTCCGGCGGCGGGTTTACCAGCTCGGCATCGGGCCAGTTGGGAATAACGCTGATCTTCCGGGCGGGAACGCCATCAGCCGCCAGATTTTTAGCCATGCAGCGCCCGATCACGATAATTTTATCGCAAGCCTGTAAAGCTTTGGAGCTTGCTTTGTCAAGATAATGGCGGATAAAACCGGGCACATGCAATTCCAGCGCGTCCAGCGCACCGGGATAATAATCCTGACACCAGTGCAGATGTTTCGCCTTCTTGGCTTTGGCGATCTGGGCACCCGCCAGCACCAGCATTGGCGGATCGGTCATGGACACAACCAGATCCGCATGGCCTGCCTTCCGTGCCTTTATAAGCAGCTTCAGCCATATCCACGGATACCCCATAAGGCTTGGTTTATCGGGGCCCTTCACACGGTGAACGGTAATGGTGCCGTCACGCTCCGTCCCCGCTTTGGGACCCGTTGTCACAACCGATACATGCCAGCCTTCTTCCACAAAGCTCCGGGCAAGGTCGCGCAGCAAACGGCCCGTAGGGCCGCGGCTCGGCGGATATATCCGGTTGATAAACAAAACGCTGGGTTGTTGCATAGGGGCATACTATGCCCATCAGCGCCGCAGAATCAATCTTTATTGATCTTTTCCCGCCCCTTGGGCAAGGCGGCTTGTGGTATAGGCTAAAAGCAGGATAACCCCGAAATCCAGCGACTTGTATGCGGCATATAAAAACGTGTCGATCATAATCGGCGCCGCCAGCGCCAGAGTGATAACCGGGTCTTTACAAAAAGCCCTCCAGGCGCCGCCTACCAGCATCGCTACCATGTAAAACGCACTTAAAATAACGCCGCATAAACCGGTTTTAAGAAGCAGGGCCGCCGGCATGCTATGCGCAAAATTAACCGTCAACCCCCCCACCGCCGGGGATGAAAATTCCGCGCCCCAACCCAATCCGAATAACAGGGTGAGAGGGTTGCCGGAAACGGCATTCCAAATGGCGGCTATTTCTTCAACCCGGCTGTTAAGTCCTACATTCCGGGTTTTTTCCATCATTAATTCTGCAAGACCCGATAGATAAGGCATAAAGGCCAAAGCTATAAATGCCAGCGGCAAAATCAACCGCAAGGCCCGCACAGGCTGGGTAATGGCGGTGCTTATAACCCAGAACATTACCACCAGCGCCGCCATACCGATCGAAGCCCGCTGCAATGTCAAACCCATCACGGTAAAGGGAATGAGCGCCAGAGCCAGATAAAAACCCGCCAAGGCCACATCCCGCGGCCTGCGCGCCTTCAGTATCATGCGCCCTGACATTCCCGTCAACATCAGCGCGGCAAACAACACCGTCGGCGCATTAGCCAGATATGATAACGGGTCAGCCGCCAGTGTTTGCAGGAATGAAAAATCCATCCATGCCGCCAGCAGGCGGGCACAATCACGCGCCGCAAAGGCCAGCCCCATTACAATAACAATGCCGCATAAAGGGCGCTGCCGAGGGGCGCTGCCTGCCGGATCATTCATCCAAAGTGGCAGCAGGAAAAACAGGAAAGGGATCATATCGCGCATAATGGCGCCTGCACCGTTACCCGCCAGCGCAGCTGATAAAAGCGGAAAGGAAAGACCATATAAAAGCAGCATCTGCCCGCCCGTTAAATCTCCGGGCAGAGGGCAACCTATACCAAAAGGACGTACAGCCCCCGCATAACCGGTTGCTGCCACCAACAATAAAGCGATGATTATTTCCACAGCCCCAAAAGACTCAGGCGTTGGCGTACCCAGCACCGCGTAAAAAAGCAGCGCCGCGATTAACGCATAAAAACGGTAAGCCCCGCCCGCAAGCGGTGTGATGGTCACAGAAGATCACTCCAGAGCTTGATCGATACCAGAACAAGGAACACGGCAAAGACTTTCCGCATCAGGGGAACAGAGGCCTTATGCGCGACATGCGCCCCCAATTTCGCCACCAATACACTGGCCGGAATAATCACCAGAAACGCCGGGATGTTTACAAAGCCCAAGGAATAAGGCGGCCTGCCTGCCTCCCCCCCAACCAATCCAGATAAACCCGATCGCCGCCGGGATGGAGATAAACAAACCCAGTGCTGATGCTGTGCCGATCGCCTTATGAATGGGAACCTTACACATCGTCATAAAAGGAACGTTCAGTGTTGCACCGCCAATACCAACCAATGTCGATACCAGCCCGGTAAAGGCACCCGCCACGCTGGTCCAGGGTTGCGGCGGCATGGATGGGCGCAGCACAATATCCTTGCGCAGCGAAATCACCATAATCGCCGCCAGCAGCACAATCGCCACGGCGAAAATATACTGTAAAGCCTGACTGGAAAGATTATCCGCAAGAACCGTTCCCGCGCCCACACCCAATACGATACCAATTCCCATCGCTTTCATATTCGGAACATCAACATTGCCGCGCCGGTGGTGGGCAAAGGCGGAGGAAAACCCGGTCGGCACGATAATCGCCAACGATGTCCCGACGCAAACATGCATCAGGTGATCTTCCGGCATGCCGAGCCAATGGAAGATATATAAAAGCCCCGGCACTAAAACGATACCGCCGCCAACACCCAAAAGCCCGGCCAAAAATCCGCCAAGACACCCCAGCCCCACCAGCGAAGCCAGCAGGATAATCCATTCCATCATATCGAGAGATTCCATACCAAAACGCTAGCATGAAGATACTGATAAGAACAGCCTTATCGCACGGTATTAAATACCGGTTTGGGGACGCTGTTTTCTTCGGTACCAGCCGGGCGTTTTAACGGCGCGGCGCGGACGGGGGCTTTTTTAGGGGCCGCGGATGGCTGTGCCTCAAGGGCGCGGCGTTGCTGTTCTTCCTGTGCCTGCTGGGCGGCATAACGTGCTTCTTCCGCCGCGGTATCTGCCTCCCACTTTGCCAGCGCGGCTTGTGCCTGCGCTTGCGCCTTCAGCGATTGAGCATGAATATTGTTCAGATTAGCAAGGCGTGTTTCTTCAACCCCCAAGCCCAGTTTTTGCCGGTATGTCAATTCATCAGGCTTTTTTTGCTGAAGGGCAAAAATCTTGCCGTTCTTGGTAACGGGCTTAAACAGGTTACCGGGGCCGTAAGACCCACCCGGACGATCCAGAAATAACGGCTTGGCGGAACTGGCAGACTTTTGCCCGGCAGAGGAAGAGTTATCTAAAAAAAAGCGGCGCGTTTTTTTTTCGGGGCTTCTGTTTTTGTCCCGGCGGATGATCCGTCTTTTTTTCAAAAACAAATCCTGCGCCGGGGCGGAAACAGAGCCCAGCATCCATACCATCGCACATAAAAAACATGTCAGGGGAAGGCGCTTCATACCCTCATTCTACCAGAACATCCGCCGTTTTCCCAAAAATTTAGAAATAAATTCGTTATGGCAAAAAAACTTAACTCTTTTTTAAGCCTGAGAGGACATTATTGACTCAAATCCTGGATAGGAAAACATCCGGAAAACCGGACGAACAAACAGGTAATAGACGAAAAACGAAAAGTTTTGAGGAAAAATTTTTACAAGGAGTGGTGTGAAATGAAAGTCAACGTCCAGCAATTTTTAGCCGATGCCGGTATCACGGAACCGTTTTATCCCGGCAAACGTCTGGTACAGCCCTGCCGTCAGTCGGGCGATTTCAAAAGCCACTGTGTTGTGCTTGATTGGCGCGACCCTGAAAGAATTCGTATCGAAGTAAAACCGGGCTTAAGCGGTAAAACACTGGCCGTGGAACAGGTCAAGCAATACCCGGTCAGCTTCCAAACCCCAACCTTTGTTGAGATCGAGGTTGTAGATACCACTAAATCCGCCCGCACCGAAGATGATGAGGAAGAAGGTGAAGAGGGAAAGGCACGCGGCAAATCAGGCGGCGGCTCCAAGGGTCAGAAAAAAGGGCGCAGCCTGTCTGACATCAGCGACTTCATGAACAAAGCATTCAGCGATATTGCCGAAGGTAAAATTCCGGAATCCGGAAAAATCACCGAAATGGTTGTCATGGGCATGCAAATTGCTCAGGAAGCTTTCGACAAGGTTTTTGACAAACTGACCCAGCAAATTAATCATGCGAAAGTCGCCACGACTGACCTTTTGGCCGAAGCCGGAAAATTCATCACGCGCTATACGCCTCCCGCCTTCCTGCAACCCAAAGGCAATGAGGACAAAGTTTATAAATACGACATCAACAAGAACGAAAATATCGGCTTCACGGGGCCCAGCATGGTTTAGCGTTCTTTAGAATTACTTAAGTTTTTAACGTCATAGTGGACGTGTATTCTCCAATCAAACTAGTACCGGCCGGGTTTATCCCGGCCTTTTCTTTTGTGCTTTTTGGCTCTTTCCTGCATTCACAAACCCTGCGATACTTACTTTATGAATGAAAATTCGGAAGATGATGACGATAAAAAACTGATCTATTTTCCTTCGCTGGCGGAGCGCGACCGGCTTCGTAAAGAACGCGCCAAGGTGGAAGAACAGGATAATGCCGGGAAGTCTTTTACATCGGCCCCCGCTAACGTACCGTTTTTCAATACCGGGAAAATTCCGCCTTTCGTGGGGCTGGTAACAATAGGCTTTATTATCATCCATGCCGCTGTGGCGCTTTTGATGGATTCCGGGCAAGTGCTGCGCCTTTATTATACGCTGGGCTTCGTGCCGGTTAATTATTCAGGCCTTGGGTTTATCCATGAACAATGGGGCATTATCTACCTGCTCAGCCCCTTCACATACGGCTTTTTGCACGGCAGCTGGATACATCTGGTGTTCAACGTTGTGATGTGGGTGGCGCTCGGCACGTTTTTTGAACGTGAATTCGGTACCAAAACCGCCATACGCTTTTTCTTTCTCTGCGCTTTAGGCGGCGTGTTATTCCATTTCCTTGTCAGCCCGTTTTCAACGCAGGCCGTTATCGGGGCATCGGCTTCCATCAGCGGCTGTTTTGCCGCCGCGCTCGTCCTCTTTTACAAGCGCGGCATGATGGGTCCAAGGGGGCGCTATGGCATTGCCCCCATTCTTATTTTCTGGCTGATCCTGATGATTGCACTCGGCATGGCGGGGGGCGGCATGGGTGAGAATGTCGCCTGGATTGCACATCTGGGCGGTTTCCTGACCGGGCTTTTTTTACGTCAGCTGGAAGTTTCAGCGGAATTTCAAATTCTGGACGTTATAAAACGCCAATCCGGCGGACGGGTTCACGGGGCGCCGCCACTTGCAGCACCGCGCCGGGGGCGCTCCCACACCATGGAATTAAATGCGCCGTGCGGCTGGGCAATCGGCTCCCACCGCCCGTATAACTGCCGGTTTCGCGGCAGACCCAGCTTTTGGCGGCCCGCGCCTCAGACGCCTTGCCGGTACAATTCCGCCAACAGGGATTCCCCGCCTTCACCCGATGTTTCCGTGAGCGCTACCCATAGCTGATACACACGTTTATCGGCCTCACCCATCTCCTCAATCTTGCGAAGGTCATCCTTTGCCTCACCCCAAAGCTGGCAGGCAATGGCCGCTTGCGCCTTGGCGGTCAAGCTTTCCGGGTGGTCGGGTTTGCGCGGGTTAAACGCTCCACCCAGCCGATGGTTTTCGGGGCAGACCCTGTGAAGGATTTGGGCATTGCCCGGCTCCACAGCCCTAGCAAATCCGGGTGCGGCCCAATCTTCCAACAACGCTCAATAATGGAAACCGCATAACGGCGGCGGCCATCCGCCAGATAGGTTTCCGCCAGTCTTTGCACGGAAGGAACAAAGCTGCGGTCCAGATCATATGCCGCTTTGATCTTGGTATGGGCTTCACGGGTAAAGCCTTCGCGGCTCAAACGGTCCGCCTCAATATGCATGATCGCCACGCGGGCGTTTCGCACTTCCGGCCCGGTCATGGTCCCGGCTTTTTCAGCCTTACGCAACGTTTTCAGCGCGGCCTCAAAATCCCGCGCTTCGGTTTCCAGATCCAGCGTCATTTCCAAAAGCCAGGGCTGGCGCGGGTGTAATTCCAGCCCCTTGCGCGCAAAAGCCAGCGCGCGTGTTTTATCGCCCCGTTCCAGCGCCGCGTTCATAAGGCCCCGCACACCCAGAAACCCGGCATCCTTGCTCTCTGACAGCTTCATGAAAAGGCCAATGGCTTCATCTTCCCGCCCTTCCAGTTGGGCTGCCTGTGCCTCCAGCAATAACGGCAAGCCGCTATGATCTTCAATCAATCTCTGCACCCGGCGCGACATTTTCACCGCCATGCGGGCATCCCCCGCGGCAACGGCGCTCAGCCCTTGGCCAGCGACTGGTAAGCTTTATCGCGGCGCGAAAGGGCGCGGCGGCGGGCAAAAACGGCGGGAATATCGGCGATGGCACGGATCAAGCGGTAAAGGCTGAGCGCCACCAGAATAAAAATAAACAGGCACGCCAGCACCAAGCCCAGCGCGGCGTTGATTTTATAATCCATCCAATGGAGCGTGACATCGCCCGGCTGCCCCGCCAGCCAGATGGCAGCGGCGATCAGAACGGCAAGTTTCAGGATAAACCAAAGCGCCCGGAACATGGCCTAATCATAACAGATTAAAGGGGGCGTGAAAGCCCCCTTGCGTTTTCTTTAGCGCCTATATTTAAGGCGTGACAGGCGGCGCGAATTTAGTGCCGGGGCGGTAGAGAATAATCCCACTTTCCGGGTCTTCGATCAAACGCCCGCCTGCCGGAAGCCCGTTACCGGAAACAGCATCCGCCGCACCGGAGAGATTTTCAGCAATGCCGCCTTCCAGCAACAACCCCAAATTCTGGGCTTGCAACGTGCGGCGCGCCTTTTGCAGCCATGGGCCGATCATCTCGCCCGCCGGGCCTTCCAGCGTGCTGGCGACAGCAATCGCTTCCTCCAGCTGCCCGTTTTGCATCAGGGATTCGGTTTGGGAAAGTTTTTGTTGAACAGGCGTTCCCGTCAAAAGCTGCCCGTCTTTTTCCACCTTCAGGATTTCACCAAAGCGCGCCTGCGCTTTTTCAGCCACCGACACATCTTCTCCTTTGAGCGATGCCACAACGATATCACCCGTCATCGCCTGTAATTCAGATGTTAAACCACCCGGCGTCAACACCCCTTGCTCAGCCGCATTGGGGGCCAGACGGTCAATCGCTTCCGACAAGGCCGGGTTATCCTGCCCTAGCAAGTTTTTAAGCAGACTTACATCTTCAGCGAAGCTTTCATTATCACGGCCCAGCGAGCTGCGGAATTGTGAAAAGCCGAGCAGCAGCGCCGCTGCTTTCAAATCATCCGCCGGAACGCCGTCAAAGGTTTGGCCCAGTACCGTACTTTGCGCGCGGGCTGCTTCCAGCGTTTCTTCCGCCGGGGCGCCGGGCACACCTTCCACCGGGGAAGAGGATTGTAAAAGCGCATTTAATTCCGCTACCGAGCTGTCCAGCATGCTCTCACCTTCCGGGGTCGAGCCCAGAGCTGAATATTTACCCATCAACCCTTGCAGCATCGGTGATGATGTCAGGGATGATAAATGCTCACCCAGTGACGCCACACGCTGCTGGATTGTCCCGGCATCCGCGCCCAGAACATCCTGCGCCATGTCATTCGAAATTTCCCCCGCTTGCTGCATGGCCTGCTGTACGCTGGCTTGCGCGGCTTCAGCCTGAGCGCGCAGTTCATCCATTTGCTGCTGCCAGTCACCGGGCAGGTAACCGCTGAACATTGATTTTTGCTGTTCCATCTCACCTTTAACGGCTGTGACATCCTGTTCCAGCGCCGCGATGCTCTGGCTGTTTTCGCGGGTCACGCGGGCCGTATCTTCAAATTCGGGCCACAACATAATCGCGCCTACCGCCGTAATCGTCAAAATCAGCACGGCGCTGATCACAATGCTTTGTACCAAGGCCTTTTGGCGCTCCGCTACAATAGCGCGCTGCAATTTTTCATGATCGCCGCCGGAAGCTTTGCCGGAGCTATATGAATCTTGCGCAGGTGTGTATGCTGGCTGACTAACGCTGATTTTCTGAGGTTCAGTACGCACTGATACAGGCGCTTCCGCTTTCGCCGCAGGTTTTTCGGCTTTTTCAGCGCTGCCGCCATTCTGATTGGCGGGCGCCCCTGTTTTTTCCAGCAGATCTTCCAGTTTCACATCATGGCTTTTGGCTGCCTTCAGCAGATCATCCAACCGCGCTGCCGGTATCGCACCACGCTTCTTCCACCCCTGAATGGTGGTCACGGGGATATTGGTCTTGGTCGACATCGGGCGGATACCGCCAAAACGTTCGATAATTTCCTCGGCATTGCCAAGCGTGTCGTTATTCTGGGTCTGGGTCATGTGTCTGGCTCCTTGTTGGGGGCGGTGGGTGCGCGGGATATGCTGTCGGATCAATTTGATCATCGCCGCCCGCGTGGGTTCCGCACAGCTGTACGCCTGTTCCATATTCAGTGAACGTACGCACTCTAGCACAGAATCGCTAAAGCACAAGAGCGTTAGTGAGGGCCGCACTGCGTTTACTTCACGCACGTACAGCTCTGTGAATATCCGGGCAGTGCGCGCTGAAAACAGGGTTACCGCCCCTATATCCCCTCCCTGCAAGGCAGCCCGTGTGGATGGCGAAAATGCTTGAGCCGGGTGAGAGACGTACACCTCCGCCTCTTCACAATCCACACCGATCTCCTGCAAGGATTCCGCCATGGGAAAGGCTGTATCCGCTCCGCGTAAGTATAGCAGGGGCTGGGTATAGTCCGCCCGGTTCAGGGCCATATGGTTATAAAGCTTTTGCGCCGTGGGGGCGCAGGTAACAATGTTTTTAAATCCCTTGGTGCGTGCCGTTTCCGCCACCACCTCGCCCACGACATAAAGCGGCATATGCGCTGTTTTGCCGCGCGCTTCCGGCGGCACGGCATGGCGGCTGGTGATGATAATCCCGCCATATTCATCGGGTGAACGAGGCCATGCGGCGGCCTTGGTTTCAATCTCCAGCAAAGGCTCGATCAAACATTGATACCCCAGCGCTTCCAGCTCAGATGCCAATTCCTGCGCCTGATCGCGCGGGCGGGTAATCAAGATGGCACCGCCGGGGCCGCTCATGCCGCATCCCATAAATCAGCAGGTACGCGCTGTTTCAGGCGCTCACCTAAATTCCGCCCTAAGTCTACAGCGTCCGTCATATTACGGACAGATCCCTCCAGACGGTCTTCCGTATAATGCCTGCCGTCAAGCCCGGAAATGGCAGCCCGTAAGATCATACGCCCCCCCTTCCAACACTGCCAGCGCCCCGATGGGGGAGCGGCATGTACCGCCCAACGCCTTTACGATGGCGCGCTCTGCCACCACACGCAGCGCCGTTTCCTCGTGATTTATAGCCGATAATAGCCGATTTATTTTCTGATCTGCCGCACGCGACTCAATCCCCACTGCGCCCTGTGCCGCTGCCGGAATGAATATATCTGTTTCCAGCAGGGTCGCACCCTTAATATTAATACCAAGACGCTTTAACCCTGCGCAGGCCAGCATTGTGGCACCAACCTGCCCGGCTTGCAACTTATCCAGCCGCGTTTGCACATTTCCGCGTAAAGGACTTATTTCAAGATCAGGGCGGATATGTTTCAGAAACGCCGCGCGCCTTGCGCTCGATGTGCCAAACACCGCCCCCTCTTTCAGCCCCAGCGGCAGCCCCGGATCACACGCTGTTTCCGCGACAAATAAACAATCCCGGACATCCTCACGCGGCAGGAAACAGTTCATGACCAGCCCATCCGGCAGGTTTGAATCCATATCCTTAGTGGAATGCACACCGATATCGACCGCGCCAATTAAAAGCGCCGCCTCAATCTCATGCGCGAACTGCGCCTTGCCACCCGCGGCTTCGGAAAGCAGCGTTTCGCCCTGTTCCGGCTTCCAGTCGCCTGATGTTTTTATCACGGTAATTTCGGCGAAAAGCCCCGCATGCACCCTCTCCAGCGCCGTTTTCACAGCGTTCGCCTGCCATAACGCCAAGGGTGAACCGCGCGTGCCGATACGAATTTTATTCATGATCCTTTTAAACCATGCGGCAAAACGGTATGCAAGGCTGCCCCACGCCATTTATTGATTGACATATTATTTTTCATATATATACTTTCTGGCAATTTTAATGCGCAAAAAGACAAAAAATATGCTTAAAAGAACCTATGCCGATCCCGATCTTAAGGCCATGCCCTTGGAAAGCTTTGAACCAAGCTCTCTATCCCTGAGCATCTTACAGGCGGTTTACGAAAGCACTTATTTGAATTGTTTTCTGGTGGGCGGGGCACTGAGAAGCGAGTTTATGGGAGCCGCACCGCGGGATTACGATGTGCATCTTTTCCCTCATGCCCCCATACGGATGAGTACCGCCGAGGCCCTGAAAAATATTCGTCAGTCTCTCCGGCAAATCCCTCATATGCAAGAAATCGGGGGGCGTAACAGCCTTGCCAGTCAATATGGTGTGCTACGTTATAAATTCAGGAACGCGCATGATATTGATATCGTTGTCCACCGCGAACCACGAACACTGGAAAACATGGCGATGTATGGCGATGCCACGATTAACGCCATCGCTATGGATAAAGATGGCAAAACCTTATGCCACCCTAAAATGCCTGAACATATCCGGGATGAAGTGTATGCCATCCGCGTAACAGGCGAATATACGGCCAGAGCCCTGAAGCGCTTCCACAAACGCAGTGACCGCTTCGGGCACTTCCAGCTTATGCCACCCGAAGAATACGCAAAAACGCTTTAGATCCGGCTTGATCCGTGATTTAAAGACATCATGATTGTTCTGGGCATCGAAACAAGCTGTGATGAAACCGCCGCCGCTGTTGTAAACGGCGAAGGGCGCATTCTTTCTTCCTGCGTTTTGAGCCAGCTAAAAGCCCATGAAGTTTACGGCGGCGTGGTGCCGGAAATCGCCGCGCGCGAGCATATGACTCACCTCACCCCCATGATCGCGCAGGTGATGGAAGAGGCGGGGCTTTCCTATAGCGATCTTGACGGCATCGCCGCCACCTGCGGCCCCGGCCTCATCGGCGGGGTGATGATCGGGATGATGGCAGGCAAAGCTATCGCCGCCGCACACGCCAAACCCTTTCTGGCGGTAAACCATCTGGAAGGCCATGCCCTCACGCCCCGCCTTTCGGAGGATATCGCATTCCCCTATCTGCTGCTGCTGGTTTCCGGCGGGCACAGCCAGTTACTGGCGGTGGAGGGTGTAGGTTCCTATAAGCTGCTCGGCACCACGATCGATGATGCCGCCGGAGAATGCTTTGATAAATCCGGCAAGATGATGGGCCTGCCCTTTCCCGGCGGGCCGGAGATTGAAAAAATTGCGGCGGAATGCCCTGATTTGCAGGCCGCGCGCGCCCGTTTCCCGCTGCCCCGGCCCTTGATCGCCAAGGGGGGAACGCCGGAAAACAGATGCGATTTTTCCTTCTCCGGCATCAAAACAGCCGTGCGGACACATCTTGAAAACCTGCCGGGCGCAAGCTTTAACCGCGCTGATATCGCTGATCTTGCCGCATCCTTGCAAGCCACGATGGCCGAAGTCATGGCGAACCGTTGTAAGAATGCCTTTGCAAAATTCAAAAGCCTTTATCCCGCCGCCAAACCCGCTTTCGTGGTATCGGGCGGAGTGGCGGCGAATAAAACCATTCGCGCGGCCTTGACGGATTTAGCTACAAAAGAGGGTTTTTCCTTCCACGCCCCGCCCTTGAACTTATGCGGCGATAACGCGGTGATGATTGCGTGGGCAGGCGTGGAAAAACTGCGCCTCGGCCAATCAGACCCCTTAAATTTTAAAGCCCGCCCCCGATGGCCCCTTGACCCTGAGCCTAAGGCCCGGCACTCTGCCTGATATGAAATCAATCGGTGTTATTGGTGGTGGAGCATGGGGCACGGCGCTGGCGGAAGTGTATGCGCGCGCGGACCGCAAAACCCTGCTTTGGGCACGGGAAACCGAGGTTGTTGATTCTATCAACACCACCCATGAAAACACGCCCTTCCTGCCCGGTGTAAAGCTGTCTCCAAATTTGAAAGCCACGGGCGATATGGCGGATATGAAGGGGTTTGATATCCTGCTTCTGGTCACACCCGCGCAGCATCTCGGCACATCGCTTAAAGCCATGCAATCGCATCTTCACAAGGGCCAGCATCTGGTGATTTGCGCCAAGGGGATTGAGATAACATCGGGCAAGCTGCTGACGGATATCGCTGCCGCCATCGCGCCGGACTGCGTTATCTCCGTTCTCACCGGCCCCACTTTTGCCAAGGAAATTGCGAGCGGTTGCCCGGCGGCTGTAACGCTCGCCCTCGCCGATAAAGCAGCGGGGGAAGAATTGCAAGCTGCGCTCGCCACTTCTGATTTCCGTCCCTATCTCACCCAAGATGTTATCGGCACGCAAGTGGGCGGCTCTATCAAAAATGTGATTGCCATCGCCTGCGGCATGGCGCATGGCAAGGGTTTGGGGGAAAGTGCCCGCGCGGCCTTGCTCACCCGCGGGCTGGCTGAAATGGGCAGGTTATCGGAAGCCTTGGGCGGCAACGCCGAAACCCTGATGGGGCTTTGCGGCGTGGGGGATTTAACGCTGACCGCCAATTCCATGCAATCTCGCAACTTCTCTCTGGGCGCTGCTTTGGGCGAAGGCAAAACCATGGCAGAGGTTCTGGCCACCAGAAGCGCCGTCACGGAAGGCGTACACACTGCTGAAGCCGCATTGAAACTGGCTGCCACGCTTAACATTGAAATGCCGATCACGGCGGGCGTTTATGCCTGCCTGCATGGCGGAGAGAGCGTTGCAACCGTTATGAAAGCCCTGATGGCCCGCCCGCTCGGAAAGGAATAGACATGCAATATTGGTTGATCAAATCAGAACCCGATGTCTGGTCGTGGGATCAGCATGTGAAAAAGGGTGTGGAGTGCTGGCACGGCGTCCGCAACTATCAGGCCTCGAACAACATGAAAGCCATGAAGCTGGGTGATCAGGCGTTCTTTTACCATTCCAATATCGGCAAGGAAGTGGTGGGAATTGTCGAATGCGTAAAGCTTTATTACCCAGACCACACCGATGAAACAGGCCGCTTCGGCATGGTGGATTTCAAGGCTGTGAAGTCCTTCAAAACGCCGGTCACGCTGGCGGATATAAAAGCACATCCCGATCTGCAAACCATGGCGCTGGTGAAACAATCGCGTCTTTCCGTATCGCCCGTGAGCGCAGAGGAATGGAAGACCATCTGCAAGCTGGGCGGCGTATAGCCCGCAAGAAAAGCCATGAACCCCTCTCTCACCTTGCGTGATGCCGCCCTTGCCACTGCCATTGCGGCTTCGTGGGGGGTGCATTTTATGGTGATCCGCTTGGGCGCGCATGAAGTGCCGCCGCTGTTTTTGCTGACCTTGCGCTATTTTCTGGCCTCGCTGATCTTCCTGCCCTTCACCAGCCGGATTGATATCAAACAGATCGGCGGCGTGGCGTCTTACGCGCTGCCTTATCTTATCCTTCATATTGGGCTGTTATTTGTGGCGCTGAAATATATTGAGGCCGGGCTGGCCTCCCTCATCATGCAGCTGGGCGTGCCGTTTATTGTGCTGCTGGGTTGGGTTTGCTTCGGTGAAAAATTCGGACCGAGGACGGCGGGCGGGTTATTGCTCTCGATGCTGGGGGTAGTACTGATTGTCTATCAGCCGTTTAATCCTGATTTTTCCTATATCGCGGCAGGGCTTTGCGTGATCTCGGCTTTCGGCTGGGCGGTGGGGGCGCTGCGTATGCGCGCCGTTAAGGATATGAACTTTGCCACCATGACTTTTTCAAGCCATATCATTGCCCTGCCTTTCGCGCTTATTCTTACGCTTATATTTGAAACCGGGCAGGTGGTGGCACTCGGTAATGCCCATTACGGCATTCTGGCGTTTGTTCTGTTTTATCAGGTTATATTGATGAGCCTTGGTCTTTATCTGTGGCGGGGGCTTATGCACCGCAACCCGGCATGGCTTATGACCCCCTTCACCTTGTTCGTACCCGTTTTCGGCGTTTTATCGGGCATGATATTCTTAAGCGAACGCCCCGGTCTTTACGCCGTTCTGGGTGGACTGCTGGTGCTGGTCGGAGTCGGTATTATTTTCGTACGTCAGGCCCAAAAGGGGCGGAAATTATAATATTGCTGCGCTGCACCACATGGGGTTGTTTCTTCAAATTTATCAAAGGCGTAGAATGGAGATATGACCTCCGCACGCTATAAACCAAG
The DNA here is from genome assembly GCA_021208265.1 of Alphaproteobacteria bacterium. Classification (GTDB taxonomy): domain Bacteria; phylum Pseudomonadota; class Alphaproteobacteria; order Micavibrionales; family Micavibrionaceae; genus JAJOJU01. Next base: position 99,222 of record JAJOJU010000048.1, read on the forward strand.
TCCTGACACTTTAAAATCAGCCCGTATTTCACCGGAAGATTATCAGGCGCTTTACAAGCGCTCCGTTGACGACCCGGATAGTTTTTGGGGTGAAATGGCGGGGCGTATCGACTGGTTTAAAAAACCTTCGAAAATCAAAAATACATCCTTCAAAAAACCCGTCTCGATCAAATGGTATGAAGACGGCGTCTTGAACGCTGCATACAACTGCATTGATCGCCATCTGCCCGAAAAAGCGAATGACACGGCGCTGATCTGGGAAGGGGATTCGCCCGATCAATCCAAGACCATTACCTACGCGCAGCTCAAAGATGAAGTTTCGCGCCTTGCCAATGCGCTTAAATCGCTGGGCGTGAAGAAGGGCGACCGGGTTATCATTTACCTCCCCATGATATTGGAAGCGGCTTATGCCATGCTGGCCTGCGCTAGGTTAGGCGCTGTGCATTCCGTTGTGTTTGGCGGCTTCTCGCCCGATTCCTTAAAAGATAGAATTCAGGATTGTGCGGCCAAAATTGTGCTTACCGCTGATGAAGGCCTGCGCGGCGGCAAGAAAGTACCCTTGAAAGCCAATGTGGATACAGCCCTCACCCACTGCCCCGGCGTGGAAAAGGTTCTGGTCTACGCCCGCACAGGCGGTGATGTGCCGCGCGTGGAAGGCCGGGATATTGACTGGCAGGAATTCGTATCCACGCAATCCGCTGAATGCCCGTGCGAAGAAATGAACGCAGAAGATCCGCTTTTCATCCTTTATACCTCCGGCTCCACCGGCAAACCCAAGGGCGTTTTGCACACCACCGGCGGCTATATGGTTTATACCAGCCTTACCCATGAATGGGTGTTTGATTATAAGCCCGGAGAAGTTTACTGGTGCACGGCGGATGTCGGCTGGGTGACAGGGCATTCCTATATCGTGTACGGGCCTCTCGCCAACGGCGCTATCAGCCTGATGTTTGAAGGCGTGCCAAACTATCCTGACTGGTCGCGTTTCTGGCAGGTGGTGGATAAACACAAGGTGAATATTTTCTATACCGCCCCCACCGCCATCCGCTCGTTGATCAAGGCGGGTGATGAGTTTTTAGAAAACACGAGCCGCAAAACGTTGCGCATTCTGGGCACGGTGGGTGAGCCCATCAACCATGAAGCCTGGCTTTGGTATTACGAGAAAGTGGGCTTTTCACAATGCCCGGTGATCGATACATGGTGGCAAACAGAAACAGGCGGGCATCTTATCACGCCGCTGCCCTGTCATGATTTAAAACCCGGCTCCGCCAGCCTGCCGTTCTTCGGCGTGCAGCCTTTGCTGGTCGATGGCGAGGGGAAAGAACTTACAGGTGCCACCGAAGGCAATCTTTGCATTGCGGATAGCTGGCCTGGCCAGATGCGCACGATTTACGGCGATCATGAACGGTTCGAGCAAACCTATTTCTCCACCTTCCCCGGCTTCTATTTCACAGGTGATGGCTGCAAGCGCGATGAGGACGGTTATTACTGGATTACAGGAAGGGTGGATGATGTGATTAACGTCTCCGGCCACCGTTTAGGCACCGCCGAAATTGAGAGCGCGATTGATGAGCATATCGCGGTGGCGGAAGCCGCCGTGGTAGGCTACCCCCATGATATCAAAGGGCAGGGCATTTATGCCTATGTTACTTTGGCGAACGGGTTTGAACCATCGGATGACGTGAAAAAAGAAATCATCCAAACCGTGCGCACCATCATCGGCCCGATTGCCTCGCCCGATGTTATTCAATGGGCGCAGGCGGGCCTTCCCAAAACCCGCTCCGGCAAAATCATGCGCCGCATCTTGCGCAAAATCGCCGCGAATGAGATCGACACGCTGGGCGATACCTCAACGCTCGCTGATCCATCGGTGGTGGATGATTTGATTAAAGGTCGCGCGGGCTAAAACTTATTGCGCGGTTGTTTCGGTATCAGAATCCGAAGCATCCACCGCGCCGTTTTCACTCACCTCAACGCGCGGGGCGCGGGCGATCATAATCGGCACGCCCGTACGTTCACGGATAGCATTACGAATGGCGGCCCATTGCAGGCGGTCTTTATGTTCTCCGGCGGCTTTGATCACCATTGCAGCTCTTTTTCATCAAGCTTGGAGAGATAAACCTGCCCGGTTTCTTCCATCTGGATCGCCTGATCGATATCCGGGTGTGCTTGCAAGTACAGCACATTATCAATCCACGCCAGTTTGATCGGCTGGTTCACCGTGGTGACCTTGGTGCCGACAGGCAGCATATCAAACATGGTGACAATATCTTCCGGGTACATGCGGATACAGCCCGATGACGCCCGGCGGCCAATCGCATAAGGCTTGTTCGTGCCGTGCATGGCATAGCCCGCCCAGCCCAGATAAAGCGCATGCGTGCCCATCGGGTTTTCAGGGCCGGGGCCGACTTGCGCCGGCAGGTTCGGATCTTCGCTTCGCATGCGCGGGGTCGGGCGCCAGATGGGGTCCGCCGCCTTACGCACGATACTGGTGGTGCCGTAAGGCGTTTCCAGCCCCTCGCGCCCGATAGCAATCGGGAAAGTCTGGGGCTTGTTTTTATCCTTCAGGAAAACATAAACCCGCATTTCCGGCAGGTTAATCAGAACGCCGTCACGCGGCCCATCGGGGATCAGATCCCATGTGGGAATGGTAAGCTCCGTCCCGCCGCCGGGCAGCCACGGATCAACATGCGGATTGGCCGCGCGCAGCTCCACAAACCCCACATTGAAATCACGGGCGATTTTCACCAGCGTATCATCCTGTGTTGCAGTGTATTCCTTGATCTCGCCCACGGCCTTGCTTTCCGCCCAAAGCGGGGTGGGGGCAAAAGCCCATAAAGCAATTAAAGCGGCGAGAAAAGGTTTCTTATGCATGAGAACGCATCCCTTGGGTTTGAACAGACTTATCCAGAAACTCCGCTACTTTGTCAATATATTCCTCTGTCGTCAGGAAAAGCTGGCTACCACCGACAAGCAGTGCCAAATCTTTTGTCATGAACCCGGCTTCAACGGCATCAATGCAGGCGGCTTCCAGACGGGTGGCAAATTCCTGCACTTCCGCATTGCCATCAAATTCACCGCGATAATGCAGCGCGCGGCCCCATGCAAAAATGGAAGCAATGGGGTTGGTGGAGGTTTTCTCGCCCCGCTGATGCGCGCGGTAATGGCGTGTTACCGTGCCGTGCGCGGCTTCCGCCAACGCACATTTACCATCGGGCGTTAAAAGCACGGAGGTCATAAGCCCCAAGGAACCAAAGCCTTGCGCCACAACATCCGACTGCACATCGCCGTCATAATTCTTGCAAGCCCATACGAACCCGCCATTTGATTTCACAGCCTGCGCCACCATGTCATCAATCAAACGATGTTCGTAGAAGAGGCCCTTGGCTTCAAAATCAGCCTTGAAATCTTCCTCATAAACCCGCGCGAAAATCTCGATAAACCGGCCATCATATTGCTTGAGAATCGTATTCTTGGTCGACATATAAAGCGGGTAATTCCGGCTGTACGCATACGCAAAGCAGGAACGGGCGAAGCCTTCAATACTTTCATCCGTGTTATACATCCCCATGGCAACACCGGGGGATTCAAAGCTGAAAATCTCCCATTCCGCGGGCTGCCCGCCATCGGGCTCATAACGCATAACCAAACGGCCGGGGCCGGAAATCTTGATATCGGTCGCTTTATACTGATCACCAAAGGCATGACGGCCGATCACGATCGGGTTCGTCCAGCCCGGCACATAGCGCGGCACATTCTTGCACACGATCGGCTCACGGAACACCGTGCCGTTCAGAATGTTACGGATCGTCCCGTTGGGGGATTTCCACATTTCTTTCAGGCTGAACTCTTTTACCCGCGCTTCATCCGGCGTAATCGTCGCGCATTTTACGCCCACGCGGTGATCACGCACGGCATAAGCCGCTTCTTTGGTAATCTTATCGTCCGTCTCATCACGTTTTTGAACGGAGAGATCGAAATATTTAAGGTCGATATCCAGATAAGGGAAAATCAGCTTTTGCTTGATCATCGCCCAGATGATGCGGGTCATTTCATCCCCGTCCATTTCAACGATCGGGTTATCAACTTTAATTTTAGTCATATCACTCCATCCTTCAAAAGATCAGGGAATAACATGACATTTTAAGCGGAAGTTTCAATGAATTTCTGAATTTCGGCCTGCAGACGCTCAAACGCGATATCAAACATACCGCTTTTAGCAATCTTGCCTTTGCCCTGTTTGTACACTTCATACATCAGGGTGCGCGGCCCCACGCGCTGGATCACAAAGCTGAACGCAGGTGATTGCCCTTCGCTTTTAAAATACGTATAGGTCGCCCGGCCCGTTTCAAAATCACAATCCACCGTACGGTAATTCAAAGCCTTCACCGAAGCCGCCTGTAAAAACAAGCCATCGATTTTCTTGAACTGTGCGGTTGTAAACCCGGAATGATGGGTATCTTTACCGGGCAGGGACACTAGACTTACGATTTTATCGTCCATATTGTTAGAGTAACATAAAATCGCGAAAGGATGAAGTTATGGCCCTGTTGCACACACCCGCTTTTGATGCAGATTTTACGGCGGCTGATTTTTCTCTGAAAAACGTGGATGGCCGCACGCTTTCCCTGAAAGACATTCAAGGGCCGAAAGGCACGGTGATCGCCTTCATCTGCAATCACTGTCCTTACGTAAAGGCCGTAATCGACCGTCTGGTTGATGATTTCAAAACCCTGCAAGAAGAAGGTGTGGGGTGCGCCGCCATTATGCCGAACGATACCGATAATTACCCCGATGATTCGTTTGAAAATATGCAAAAATTTGCTGATCAGCACGGCTTTACCTTCCCCTATCTGATCGATGAAACACAAAATGTTGCGCGGGGCTACGGCGCCGTTTGCACACCGGATATCTTCGGGTTTAACAAACAGGGCGTTTTGCAATACCGGGGCCGGGTTGATTCCGCCGGACCAAACCCGGCAGATGCCAACACCAAGCGCGAAATGCTGGACGCCATGCGCCGCATTGCCGATATCGGCGCGGGGCCTCATGAGCAGGTGCCGTCAATGGGTTGTTCCATCAAGTGGAAATAAAACGCCGGAACGTTAGCAACCTCCCCTTGCGCCACTCTTTCCTTTCGCGCTAAAACTAAACCCTGATTAACGAGGGTTTGAAAGAATGACCGATCTTTTGCAAGAAGTTGACGATATGATGCGCCAGGAACGTCTGGCGAAAATCTGGCACAATCACGGTAATTTTATCATCGGCGCGATAGTCGCCATTATTCTGGCGACAGCCGCCTTTTCCGGCATTAAAAGCTGGAATGCCCATGTCCGCACCCAGCAAACGGAAAAACTGATGGCGGCGCTGGATGAAAACAACTTCACAGAAAAAGCCCCCGAAATTGCCGCAGATTTACGCCCCGGCCTTAAAACCGTTGCCCTGCTGACAGCGGCGGGCAAGCATCTGGAAGAAGAAAAACCCGAAGAAGCTTTGATTCTGTTCAAACAAATCGCGGGTGATAAATCCACGCCGCGCGATCTTGCCGGATTTGCCGTGATCATGGAAGCGCGCCTCAATAAAAACGAGGGGAATAAACAAGACATTCTGGCAGCGCTGGAAAATATATACCGCTCATCAGCCAGCCCATGGCGTTTTCACGCCGCGCTGGAGGCCGCTGTTTTAAAAGCCTCCGCTGACAATTATGCGGGCGCCGCGATGCCTTGAAAACGGTTCTGGGCATGGAAGCAGATGAGGCCATGAACCTGCCCCCCGGCCTGATGGAACGTGCCCGCGCGCTGGATCATATCTACGCCATGAAACAGGAAACAAAATCTGACACCCCCGCGGCGCAAGAAGGATAAATAATGAAAAAACGGGCTATAGCTACATTCGCTTTATTGGGTATCGCCACGCTGGCACTGTCTTCCTGCTCCGCTGTGGAAGGGGTGTTTTTGCCCAAAAGCAAAAAGAAATTGCCGGGTGAGCGTATTTCGGTACTGGAACTGCAAAAAGATCTGGAACCCGATGGCCCCGACATGATGGATGAAGCGCTGATCCTGCCCGCCCCGTGGAAAAACGAGTTCTGGCCGCAAGCCGGGGGTTACCCCAACCATTCCATGCAGCATCTTTCGCTGGAAGAAGGCCCGCTGGAACTGCAATGGAAAGCCGATATCGGCATGGGCTCGAACGATGAAATCCCCTTAACATCTGCCCCTGTGGTGGTGGATGGACGAGTGTTTGTCGTTGACGGGTTTTCCATCATGTCCGCCTATGACATTAAAAACGGCGAAAGATTATGGCGCACATCCATCAAGGACCCCGATGAAGACGATATCGTCATCGGCGGCGGCCTGTCTTTTGGCGGCGGCAAATTATACGCCACAAACGGTTATGATGAAGTGCTGGCGCTCAACCCCAATAGCGGGGAAATATTGTGGCGCAAACCCATCCCTACGCCCAGCCGTGCCGCACCCACCATTATGGATGGCCGTCTATACGTTAGCACCTATGATAACCGCCTTCTGGCACTCAACCCCGAAACGGGCGATATAATCTGGAAGCATGAAGGCATTGCCGAATCCGCCGGACTTGTCGGGGCTGCAAGCCCCGCTGCCAACCGCGACATCGTGGTTCCGGCCTTCACGTCCGGCGAAATCGTTGCCTTGCGCGTGGAAAACGGCTCCATCGCATGGTCGGATAATCTATCCGGCATTCGCAATACAACGGGCGGGCTCTCCGCACTTTCCGATATCCGCGCCTTGCCGGTGCTGGATAAAGGCCTTGTCATTGCCATCAGCTTCTCAGGCAGACTGGTCGCGATCGATGAACGCACAGGCGGGCGCGTCTGGCAGCGTGAAATCAGCGGCACCAACATGCCGTGGGTGGCGGGCGGTTACGTGTTCGTCCTGTCTGAAAATAACGAGCTGATAGCGCTTTCCCGCGATAACGGCGCGATCAAATGGGTGACGTCACTGGGGTCTTACCGTGATCCTGAATCCCGCAGCGGCGCTATTCGCTGGACGGGTCCGGTTCTGGCCTCAAACCGCCTGATCGCCGTCAGTACGGATGGCCGTCTGGCCGAGCTTAACCCTGAAACGGGCGAACTTATCAGCGAAACCAAGCTACACCGCCCGGTAACTATCCAGCCGGTTGTCGCGGGCAATACGCTCTATCTTCTGGGGACGGACGGCACGCTGATGGCATACCGTTAATAAACTATCTCTGCGGTTCCGGCTCAGATGGCGTTGACGGTTGCAAATTCCGTGCAGGGTTTTTAATACCTCTGGCTTCACGGGCCTCCAGCAACGCATTGGCAATGATCTCACCCAGCGCCGCGCCGTAATCATAATGAGGCGGCAGCTTTTTGTTATCATTATGCGCGCGGATAAATTCTCTGACGTTACTCATCGCTTTTTCTTCTTAAAGAACAGTCCTGTTTTTAATTCCTGTAGACAATACCGCTAGTTTGTGTTTTATGTCAATTACAAAAACGGCGTGACTTCGCGCTCCAACAATGAAATAAACTCAAATCTATGTTTACATTAGCTATCGTAGGCCGCCCGAATGTCGGCAAATCGACCCTTTTCAACCGTCTGGCGGGCAAAAAACTCGCCATCGTGGATGATACGCCGGGTGTCACACGTGACTGGCGCGATGCCGAGGGGCATTTATTCGACCGCTCCTTCCGCATTATTGATACCGCAGGGCTGGAAGAAAATTTCGATGATTCCATTCAGGGGCGCATGCGCCAGCAAACTGAACACGGCCTGAAACAGGCTGACGCCGTTTTGTTTGTGGTGGATGGACGCAGCGGTTTAACCCCACTGGATGAACATTTTGCGGGCTGGCTGCGCCGCCAGAAGATCCCCGTTATTCTGGCCGTTAATAAATCGGAAAATGAAAAGGCCGTGCAGGCTGCCGTGGCGGAAGCCTACGCGCTGGGGCTGGGCGAACCGATCCTGATATCCTCTGCCCACGGCACGGGGCTGGAGGATCTTTACCACGCGCTGGAACCTCACTTCCCGCCGGAAGAAGAGGAAAATGACGAAGGCGATGATGTCGGCAATTTTTCCGATGAGGAACTGGATGCCATCGAAGGCCTTGAAGAATATGAATTCAAGCAAGCGGAAGACGACCCGGAAAAGCATTTGAAAATCGCGATTGTCGGCGCCGAATGTCGGTAAATCAACTTTGCTGAATACCATCATCGGTGATCACCGCGTTATGACCGGCCCCGAAGCCGGGATCACGCGCGACGCCATCGCCGTTGATTGGG
>JAJOJU010000044.1 GCA_021208265.1 Alphaproteobacteria bacterium
ATGAAGGGCGAGGAGCCCACTTTGCGCCGCGATACCGCCGCCCAAAACCCCGGCGCGCTTGATGACAAACAGCTTTCCTCCATGATGCGCGACCCTAAATACTGGCCGCGAGAAAGACCCCGTCACCGTACAGAAGGTTACGGAAGGATTTAAAAATTTGTACGGCAATTAATTGCTTTTAAAAAAAACTAAAGCCCCGGTCACATGGCCGGGCTTTTTTCTTGGAGAATGGTATCTAGTTTAAAGCATCTGGGAATTGGCAAATTCATTTGCCATGAAATCATCCATGATGTTTTGAAAGTCATTGCGCACTGTACGGGACAGTGGAGAGAATTCAAACGCGACACTGCCACGCGATTTACGAACAACGGTCGCTGTATGTTTTACTTCCACAATCGAAGCGCGGATTTTGAATTTCAGCGAAAACTCAACTTCCTGACCAATCGCAAACAAACGGTCATCTGCCGTGATTTGCAGGCCGCTGATGCTCCAGTTCAAAACAGGATAGGATTTACCGCCTATGCTGCATACGCAGTGATCGGAATAACGGCGCGTTGTTTTGCGCCGGGAAATAGTGCTTTCCTGCGTTTCTGCTGTGGTCATGGCCCCAAAAAAATTCCCAAACATTTTTTATTACCTCACAAAGGTTTAACCCATAATATAGCGATAATCACTAAAAATTGCAAATTTTTTTAACGTTATGTTAAGTAATTTAAAATTTTTATAAGAAAAAATAAATAAATACCTTGACGTTATAGGAATTATATCCTATATTATTTTCTATCAACGCCAGAATTGTATCTGCATGACAACAGGCTTTAAAAGCCTGCCTTGCCTTTTTTGGCCCGGACAACCCTCAAAAGGCCCGGATTGTTTCCCCTTACAGCAACCAACTTACAGATAGATGAGGATTTCCCATGTCTACAACCATTGATCAGGCCTTTATCAAGCAGTTCGAACGCGAAGTGCATGAGGCTTACCAGCGCCAGGGCTCCAAACTCCGCCAGACGGTGCGCAATATTTCCAACGTAAACGGCAATACAGCCGTATTCCAGAAGGTCGGCAAAGGCACGGCCTCCACCAAATCCACCCACGGTATGGTGCCTGTGATGAATCTGGCTCATTCCGCCATTGAAGTCGCGATGCAGGATTACTATGCGGGTGACTGGGTAGACCGCCTTGATGAGCTTAAAATCAATATCGATGAGCGTCAGGTGATTGCCAATGCCGGTGCCCACGCACTAGGCCGCAAGACGGACGAGCTGATTATCAACGCCCTTGATGCCGCCACCACACATGAAGTGGAAGAGGGTAATGTGGGCATGAATATCGCCAAGGTTCTGGAAGCCTTCGAGATTTTCGGCGCCAATGATATCCCTGATGACGGGCAGAGATTTGCCGTTGTCGGCTGGAAGCAATGGAGCCAGCTTCTGGATATGGAAGAATTCGCGAGCGCCGACTTTGTGGGCCCTGATAACCTTCCCTACAACACGGCCACGCAAGCCAAGATGTGGCTGGGTACGATCTGGATGCCGCATTCCGGCTTGCCGATTGATGGCAACGATATCCGTTCCTGCTTCTTCTATCACAAAACCGCCATCGGCCATGCTGCCGCCAGCGATGTTGAAACAGATGTCACATGGCATGGCGATCGTGCGGCTCACTTTGTGAATTCAATGATGAGCCAGGGTGCCGGTCTGATTGATGCTGCCGGTATTGTTCGCATCGAATGCGATGAAACCCCCGATGCTTAATTTCAGGTAAGAAGGAGATAATATAATGGCTTACAACTCTTCCGACCTCAGCGTGCTGGCTTATGCCAACAACTTTACGCTGTGGCACTACGTAACCACCGACGATTCCGTAACATCGACAGGCTATTTCAACAAAGCTTCCGAGATGCTGCGCGTTGGTGATCTTATCATTGCCAATGTCGATACGGATGGCTCAACGGCGACAATCACGAAATTTTATATCGTGACTGCCAACACGGGCGGTGCCGTCACTGTGACGGTGTATTCCTAAAGCTTTCAGTGTTTTCGTTACGGATTTGTTGCTGCGTCGCTTATGTGCTTTTGTACACTGCGCTCCTTGCGCCTTTCCGAACAAAAACGCTGTTTGCTTTTCGGCCTCCGTAACGCAGCCGGGTTGGAAGCCGGGTGATGTTTCACCCTTTCTCTCCCCCTCAAGGGCAGCTCGCCCGGCTGTATTATGCCTCGTATCGACCCCCGGTGCGGGCTGTCTTCTTAACCTCAAGGCAGCCCGCATCTTTTTTAAACAAAAGGATTTATTATGGCTCTTAATGATATTGCTCTTTGCAGCCGCGCGCTGATCCGCATTGGCGCGGCACCGATTACCTCATTTTCTGACGGCACGGCAGAAGCTGAAATCGCCGGGGCTTTATATGCCCCCGTGCGGGATGCCCTGCTTTCCGCCTATGCCTGGAGCTTTGCCACCGGGCAGGTGACATTAAACCTGCTGGAGGAAGCCCCGCTGGCTGATTACCAGTGCGCCTTCCAGCTTCCTGCCGATTATCTAAGAGCGCTTTCTGCCGGAACGGGCACGCGCGGGCGGGGGCTTAACATACCGCATCGCCCGCGGTCAGTTGCACACTGATACGAATTCCGTGGTTCTGACTTACGTTTTCAGGCCTGAGGAAGAGGAATTTCCACCTTACTTCGATCAGGCGCTTATTGCTAAACTGTCAGCGGAATTTACGATCCCAGTCACGGAAAACACCAGCCGGGCTGAAGGGGCGTTCCGCCTTGCCGATATGGAATATGAACGGGCCCGCCAGATCGATGCCCAGCAAGACACGCCAGGCCGGATTGAAGACTTTACTCTGATCAAGGCGCGACACTAGTAGATTTATGAAAAAAATTGACAGTGTGATTCAGGCTTTGCTATTTAGATATACTATGGCAGGGAATGGTTCAGATAAAAAATCCGATATACCGGTCGAGGGAGTTCATGGTGAAAATCCTGACCGCGCGTTGAGTATTCCTGACTATATTCTCGATCTGCTTTTGGAAATTCGTAAAGACGGCATCAAATATGAATTGCCGTTGGGCGAAGACGATAAGGAAGACCTTTTCGAACCGGCTAGGCTGCTAAGACGCAAGCTGCTTGAAACCCGAGACCGTTATATCGAGGCGCGCCATGCCGTGCGCGAGGAGATAGAAGCCGATACCGCGGCGTTTCTTGAAGCGGCCCTTCATGGTGGTTTTCTTGCTTACAGCGCGGCAGCTTGTGGTGTGGCTTTGATCACCATTTTCAAGCTGAAAGAGCTGGAAGTCGGTCAGGGGCTAAGGATTCCCAACCTGAAAAACATGAAGCTCAGGGATCTTATTTTTTCAAAACCGCAGCAGGAAAAACTGGATCAGGTAGCGCTTCTGGAAGGGGAGTTTAAGCAAACCCTTCATATCTGGGCGGCGTATCAGAAGAAATGGAAAGAAACGAATTCTCTTGATGCGGCCTTGAAGCATTTGAACGACAAGATGCGGGCTTCCGGTCTTATGTTTGCCGGTATTAATCCCAAGATTGATTCTGCCAACTTCAAGACAGCTGAATTTCAGGGCTGGGCCCGTCAAATGGGCGTTGTGCCGGGAGAAAGCCGTAGCTTGAAGCAGCGTGTCTATGCTGCGGGGAAATGGTTGGCTTCGCCGGAAAATGCTCGTGATCTGGTTGTATCTGCTTATGTGGGCTTAAGCGGCTATCTGAGGGCGGCTTGGAAGAGCTGTGTGTATAATTACAAGCCGTCAGTTTTGAAAGAAACATTTTTGACAGCCTGCCGCGGTTCAAAATTTGTGGCACGTACCGCCAGAGAATTTGAGTGGTTATCAAGCAAACATAAGGAAGCATATACCAGTGCTTTTCCGCATGACGAGCTGAGAAAAGAGCATCCTGATGCCGCCAAAATTTCAAAAGATCCCATCGCGCAGGCCTTCATAAACCGGGAATATAATTCGGTGCGTCAGGCATTGCGGGAACGTGTTACCGTGACAAAGATCAGGGCCGCCACGGTTGTGTTTGCCAACAGTTTTTGGGTGTTTAATTTTGGCATGTTTGCCACAAACGCGTATGCCGTGATGAGGGGCGACACCAGTATGCTTCCTTGGGTGGTTGCCAATATTTGGTCATTGAACCGCTCGATGGGACCAATCCGTGATATTGCTGAGTCGCTTGTTCACGATTTTGCCGTGATTGAAAGTAAGCGTGCCCGGATGGTGGAAACGAAAGATGCTATCAGCGGCATGATGAAAAAGCCGCCCCGCTGCCTCCGCCGGATGTATCCGCTCCTTAGAAGAATTTTTATATGCCATAGAGACCCGCCCCTTCGGCGGGTTTTTTATTTTCAAAAACAAAAGGATAAACCATGACCCGTATCCGCGATATCAAAACCAATTTCACAGCCGGCGAAGTGAGCCGCGACCTGCTGGGCCGGGGTGATTTGCGTGCCTATGAGAACGGCGCACTCACCCTGCAGAATGTATTCATCAACCCCACGGGCGGTGTAACGCGCAGGGCGGGGTTGAATTATATTGATACCGCTGCCGGGCCGGGCCGCCTGATAGCATTTGAATTCAACACCGAGCAAACATATCTGCTGGTGATTACGCATGAGCAGATTGATATTTACGCGGGCGGCGTGCTGGATGATACGATCACTGCTCCATGGGAAGCCGCGCAGATCAGCCAGCTCGCCTGGACGCAAAGCGCAGATACGTTGCTTCTGACGCACCCGGATGTGCCGCCCAAAACGCTCACCCGCAATCCCGATGCTTCGTGGAGCCTTGAGGATTGGGATTTCTTTGCCGATGGCAATGTGGTGCGCCAGCCCTATTTCAAGTTCGCGGGCAGTGCTGTCACATTAACCCCCAGCGGCACGAGCGGCACGATTACGCTCACGGCCTCAAGCAATGTGTTTACGGCCGATCATGAAAATACGCGCCTTCGTGTGGGTGGCAAGGAAGTGGAGATCACGGATTATGATTCTGCAACTGTGGTAACAGCCACCGTTATTCAAACCTTAAGCGGCACATCCGCCACGATTGATTGGCAGGAACAGGCCTTCAGCGCGGCGCGGGGGTACCCTTCCTCCGTTGCCTTCCATCAGGATCGTTTGGTGATTGGCGGTAGTCGTGATCTGCCTAACCGCTTGTGGTTTTCAAAATCCGGCGATCTTTTTAATTTTGATCTTGGAACAGGTTTGGATGATGAGGCGATTGAGTTTGCCATCCTCTCCGATCAGGTTAACGCCATTCGCGGCATCTTCTCTGGCCGCCATTTGCAGGTGTTTACATCGGGCGCGGAATGGCAGGTAACAGGTGATCCTTTAACGCCCACATCCGTGCAGATCAGGCGGCAAACGCGCATCGGTTCGGTGATTGAGCGCTATATCCCGCCTATCAATGTGGATGGTGCGACCTTTTTCGTGGCTCGTAACAAGCGTGAGATTCAGGAATTTCTCTATACGGATTTAGAGCAAGCGTATCAATCAACCGATATCGCGCTTCTCTCCAAGCACATCATCCAAAGCCCGGTTGATATGGATTACGACCAGCGCCGCAGGCTTTTATTTCTTGTGCGGGATGATGGCAAATTCGCCGCGCTCACTGTTTTTAGAGCCGAACAAGTAGCGGCGTGGACGCTTCATGAAACGAACGGCGAAGCGCTTTCCGTGTCGGTCGTGGGGGATGATGTTTATTTGCTCATTCAGCGTGGGGAGGATTATTTTATCGAAGCTTTTGATGATGCGTTTAATCTGGATTCTGCTCTTAAAGGCGAAAGCGGTTCCCCGCAAACCACATGGAGTGGGCTTACCCATCTGGAAGGCCGCGAGGTAATTATCGTAGCGGATGGCGAGGTACAGCCCGCCCAGACTGTCACATCAGGTGAGATCACACTGGAGGCCGCCGCTTCAGAAGTGGAAGTGGGGCTTGCTTATACTCATATCGTGGAACCTCTGCCGCCGAGCGGAGTGGGGCAAGTGGGGGCGGGCCGCAAGGTGCGTCTCGTGGAAGCTATTTTCCGTTTGCAGGATACAGCGGCGCTGAAACTGGATGTGGGGCGAGGGTTGGGTGATATCACGCTGCGCCAACTGGGCGAGGAGGAAATTCTGGATGAGCCGCCGCCCTTGGTAAGCGGTGATATTAGCGTGCGTGCGCTGGGGTGGCAGGCGGATGCAACGAAGCCTTTGTGGCGGATCGAGCAGGATGTGCCGCTGCCCTTCACGCTGCTCTCGGTGAGCACCGAATTAAAAGTGAATGATTAGAAAGGAAGCAAAATTATGGGAGCTATCGTACCCGCCATCACCTCCACTGTGGGGCTGATCAATACCGTTAACAGCGCGTTTAATGCTGTCAGCAATTTGCGCAGCAACGTGCAGGATACTTCGAATAATGCGGCTGATCTGGCGCGTCAGCAAATGATTGCCGAGCAAAATCAGGCGCTCATTCAACTCCAGCAGCGTCAATCGCTGGATGAACAGCAGCGGGCGGAAGCTTCAGCGCTTGAAAAACAAAAACTGGCCCTGGATGCTTCGCAAGCAGAAGAAAAGCGGCAAGCAGCCCTGCGCCGGGCTGTGGCACGGCAAAAGGCGGCGTTTGGCGGTGGTGGTATTGCCTCATCCGGCGGCTCAGCAGATGCCGTTCTGCTTGGTCTGTTTGATGAGAGCGAGGAGGAACTTCAGCAGCGGGAAGCTCTTGATAACCTGCGGAACACAGCGCTCGATCTTGAGGGCGTGCAGGCAAAATCCGTGAATGTTCTGCAGGCCACGCAGCTCGCGGAGCGTAACAAGCTGCAACGTCTATACTCATAAAATAGTTGCCTTTTTCATTTGCGACTGTATATTTTACAGAAAATAACTTTATAGTTGAGTATCATGGAAAATAATCAAGATCTTGAGTGCTATTATCTCATTTCCAACTGGAGTCTGGTGGTGGATGAGGATAACGAAGACGATGAAAACACCACTGAAATGTACAACGTGGCATCGGGCATATCGCTGCAGTCTTTTGCTGCCATAGTGAAGGATATCGAAACGCGGTATGAGCTTGCTTATCACGCCGAAGCCGATGCCGGGGCAACCATTATTCTGCGTGGTCCGGTTTCCAGGATTGAAGATGTTGAGCGTGAGCTGGGCGACCGCTTCACTCTGTTGCCCATGGAAGAGGAAGGGATGTTGGCGTATCTCAAAGAAGATACGGCAGGTGATCCGGATTTCGCCGATGATGATTATGACCCTGAAGATGATTTTGAAGAGGGGCAGGATCTATCTCACGCGGATTATATACGCACTCTGGACGCCTGATTATTTTTATAAATAAATGCCAAAACCAACCCGCCCGACTGTGGCGGGTTTTTTTATTGTCCCTAAAACTGGAGGAAATTATGCCCCATATCCAAATGCCGGATGTGACGCCGATTGTGCGTTATCTGGCCGACGGGATTGAGACCGTCTTTACGTACCCGTTTCCGATTTTCGCCAGCGAGGATTTGAAGGTTTATCTGGACGGCGCGCCGCAGGTAAGCGGCTTTGATATCGCCGGAGCGGGTGCGACAAGCGGCGGCACGGTTACATTTGATACCGCGCCTGCGGAGGATGCTATTGTCACGCTCGTCCGCATTTTACCGCTGGAACGCCTGACCGATTTTATTGAGGGCGGCGATTTTTCAGCGAGCGCTATCAACACGGAGCTGGATTTTCTGGTGGCGGCGCTTCAGCAGGTTAATCGTGAAAACGATCTGATGCTGAAATATGGCGACCATGAAACGCCAGGATTGACGGAACTGCCGTCCAAAAAAATCCGCAAGAACAAAGCCCTGGGGTTTGATGGGGATGGCAACCCGGTGGCGGTATCGCTCGCAGGTTCCATGGCAATGCCGGATTATGCTGTGAGCGGTACAGGGGCACTGGAACGTTCCGTATCAGATAAGATAAAAGAACTCGTTTCGGTTAAGGATTTTGGGGCTGCGGGGGATGGCATAACGGACGATACGATTGCCCTTCAAAACGCGCTGGCTGCGCACGATTTAATATCGATACCATCCGGATCGTATTTAATATCAAACACTCTCGAAATCGGAAATTTCAAGGCGCTTTTGGGTTCTGGGCAAAGCTCGGTGATTAAATGCCAGAGTCAAAGTTTTGATGCCATACATGTTGTCGGAAAAGGTGGGGTTATCCACAATTTAAGAATTGAGAATGGAGATACGGCCGTGAAGCTTTACGGCAAGACATCGGAGTGCACACAGAATCTTGTTAGCGATGTGCAGATTATAGGCGCTGAAAGCGGCCTTGTTCTAGATGGGTATACGAGCGGCGATAACCCTTGTTACTGGAACACGTTCCGGAACATTTTGATTGAGCAGCCGGGTGTGCAGGGTGTGCATCTTACAAAATCCGGTGCGGGTGATACGCCGAATGCTAACCGTTTTTACGGTATCCGCGTTTATTCCAAGGGAGCGACGACTAGCGGCTCCGGTTTTTATGTGGAGAACGGCTCGCTCAATAACAGCTTCATTGATTGCGAAGCCAATGTGAACGGAGCAACGGCCGATGCGTGTTTCCGCGTGGGGGCGGATTCTGATAAAACGCTGATTGTGAATCTGCTCTGTGAATCCAGCAACACCGTGCCGAATGTGCAGCTGGATAGTGGTTCGGTGGAAACGGCGATTATCAATCTTTCGGCCGAAAGCGATGGCGCGGCGATATATGATCTTTCCGGTGGGAATTACGATGCGATCAATGCCGGGTGGCCTGAAAAGAACCGCCTGCGTAAAACGGTGGTGACGGATTTAAAAGCCACGCTGCTGCGGCAGGACACGGAATATATCGATGCCACAGGAACGGTCAGCCTTGATCTATCACACTCCGTACATCTGGTGAGCTCTTACGGGGGTGCTCTCACGATTCAACTGCCCAACGCGGCAGATGCCGCGGCAGCCGTGATGATCATCAAGAAGGTGGATAGCAGTGCCAATATCATCACTGTTACCGAAGATGGAGGATCAGGGCCGGATGGAAGAAGCATCTTGCTCGGCGGGGAAAACGATTATGTGAGCGTTATCTCCAACGGCGCGGAATGGCATATCATATCGAGTAACCGGATGAGCGGGAACACGCGCTATGCCGATACGACAGGCACGTATGATATCGATATGGCGGTGGATACGTATCTGATTTCCAGCTATGGCGGGGCTGTTACGGCGCGCCTGCCGCCCGCTGATGCGGCCGAAGCTGTCGGGCGCACAGTGACAATCAAGAAAACCGATACCTCCGGCAATGCCGTAACCGTGACTGAACAGGGCGGCACAGGGCCGGATAATTACGCCCAGCCGCTTGCCAGCCAGTATAAGGCGATCACGGTCGTATCGGATGGCGGACAGTGGTTCATCGTTTCCAAATTCTAAATGAAAGAACGGGATGGTTCAGGTAGACAAAACATCGGTCGAACATGCCGATTTCAAATTTTTTATCCGCTTGTGGAACAGTACGCAAAATCAGGTAACCCCGGCAATTCATAACAAAATTGCCGATTGGCTGGAGCGTTCGTGGAAGATTGGCAAGACGAAGCTGCTCCTCATGGCGTTTCGTTCATCCGGCAAAAGCACGCTGGTGGGGCTGTTCGCGGCATGGCTTTTATACTGTCGGCCGCATCTTCGTATTCTTGTGCTGGCAGCGGATTTTGAACTGGCGAAGAAGATGGTGCGTAATGTGAAGCGCGTTATTGAGCTTCATCCTTTGTGCGAGGGCATGAAACCCGCAAAGGCCGATCAGTGGGCTTCCGACCGCTTCACCGTGAAGCGCAATCTGGAACTGCGTGATCCATCCATGCTGGCGCGGGGCATTGATTCCAATATCACCGGCAGCCGCGCGGATATCGTGATTTGCGATGATGTGGAGGTGCCGAATACTTCCGATACCGCCAACAAAAGGGCGGATTTGCGCGAGAAGCTGCTCGAGATTTCTTACGTTCTGGTGCCGGGCGGGACGGAGCTTTATGTAGGTACGCCTCACACATATTTCACGATCTACGCCGACAA
This sequence comes from Alphaproteobacteria bacterium, assembly GCA_021208265.1. Classification (GTDB taxonomy): domain Bacteria; phylum Pseudomonadota; class Alphaproteobacteria; order Micavibrionales; family Micavibrionaceae; genus JAJOJU01. Next base: position 10,048 of record JAJOJU010000044.1, read on the forward strand.
GCCGCGCGAGCAGCATGGCGAGGAACGGGCGTTTCTTGATGGTTATCATATCCTCAAAATTCCCGTGTTTGATGCAGGCGGTAACAGCGCCTGGCCGGAGCGGTTTTCGATTGTGAATTTAGAGCGCATCCGCACCCAGACAGGCCCCAATAAATTTGCCAGCCAGATGATGCTGGAACCTGTGAATATTGCCGAAGGGCGCCTCAATCCTGATCTTTTGCAATGGTATGATGAAGAGTTGGATTACACGAAAGAACTGGGCGCGCTGTTTGTAGCGGGCCGGAAAATGGTTTCGGCCTCCAGCTTCTGGGACCCGGCTTTCGCGGCGGCGAAAGGCGATAATTCCGTTCTGGCGTGCGTGTTTGCGGATGAGGAGGGTAATTACTTTCTCCACCGCGTGGCGTATATCCGTGCGGATGGGGGCGAGATTGATGAAGCCACAGCCCAGTGCCGTATGGTAGCGAGTATAGCCAAGGCGCTTTATTTGCCCTCCATCACGGTGGAAACGAACGGAATTGGAAAGTTTTTACCAAGCATTCTGCGTAATGAACTGGCGCTGGCGCATGTACCGACATCTGTGCAGGAATTTTCGCAAACCCGGCCCAAGGATATTCGTATCGTTGAGGCCTTCGATGCCGTGATGGCAGCGGGCAGGTTATACGCCCATACATCCGTTCAGCAAACACCGTTCATGACGGAAATGCGAGAATGGAATCCGGCGCGAACGAAAGGCCATGATGATGGGCTGGACGCTATTGCCGGAGCGATTTTACAGCAACCGATAAGGCTTAAGAAACATTACGGCAAGGGGGGGCAGATATGGACAAAATCCAGCCGGGCCCCTTATCGGGCCCGGACAGATTTCGATGTTTAGAGAACGCGAGCAGCCCAGGGTAATTCCAGGCGGAAATCCTGAGGTTGTTCGGACTCATTTGTATTTGAATCATTGGTATCTGTACTGAATGGGGGTGTTTTTGCACCGTCATTTTGGGGATTGAGATCCGCATGGGCGCTGAACATTCCATACAGCATTACTTCTTTGTGTTCGGTCATGTCTGTTCTCCTTCAGGTTATGACGCGCGGACCATAAGGGAAGTGCCGATTTTATAGAACTATAATTATTGCAACCCTGATTCCGGAAAAACGCATGACAACACTTTCACACGATTTGGTGTGGTGGATCACCGTTGTTGATCTGCCCGCCATGGCCGGCCTTTTTTGGCTTATCTGGCGGACGCGCCAGGATTCTGAAACTACGATGGACTATCTGCAAACCTTGTTAGAGCGCCGTACCGAACAGCTGCGTGACGCGCTGAACGCCTTCAAACTGGAGGTCGCCAAAACCTATGCCAGCCAGAATGATTTGCGGCAGGTCGAACTGCGCATTGTTGATCATTTGCTCCGTATTGAAGCCAAGCTGGATTCAACAGCCCTTAAGGCTGAAGCCTTAAAAGCCAAATCCGAATAAACAAAGGAAATCACTCATGAAAAAACCGACATTGATTGCGGTGGACGGCAAGACCGTTCCGCCAAAGAATACACCTGACAAAAACGCACTCGATTTTTACCGTGAACTGGAAACCGATGTGCTGGCCCGCACCCTGTGGGGCGAAGCACGCGGTGAAGGTGATAAGGGCATGGAAGCTGTGGCTTGCGTGATTATGAACCGCGTGCGCGTGGCCGAAGAAAAAGGGCGTTACTGGTGGGGGAATAATATTATTCAGGTGTGCCAGAAGCCTTATCAGTTTTCCTGCTGGAACAGGTCTGATCCCAATTTCAAGAAAGTGCAGGCGGTGGATTCCACCGATTATTATTTTGCGAGCGCGCTGCGGATTGCGCGCCGGGTTATCGGGCAGTGCCAGATGGATATCACAAACGGCGCCACGCATTACCATGCCGACAGCATCGCCAAGCCCTTCTGGGCGAAAGGGCAGGAGCCGCGCGCCGTGATCGGGCATCATATCTTCTACCGTATTATTGAGGAGTAAGCCATGTTGCCAGCTTTGATTGCTAAAATAGGTCTTCCGGTTTTAGTGAATGTTTTGAGTGAGGCGCTGGGGTCTATCGATACGCCCGTGACCAAGGGCGCGGCGGAAGCGTTGAGCCAGGTTGATGATGCGCTTCGGAATGGCGGCATATCGCCGGAACAGCTTAAAGAAGCCAACCGCCATGCGGAGGCGCTCGCGCAAATGCAGTCCGAAGAATACAAAGCGTCAGTCGAGCAGGTAAATCAATCCCTGCGCGCCGAGATTGCTTCAACTGACCCTTACGTTCGGCGTATGCGCCCCACTTTCGGCTATTTGATGGCGGCCACATGGGCAGCGCAGATGTTTGGCATTGCTTATGTGATTATTTTTGAAACCGCGCAGGCAGGCGAGGTTATGGCGGCGATGGCATCATTAAGCGCCATCTGGGCCGTAGGTCTATCCGTGATGGGGATATACGTTTACAAGCGTAGCGAGGAAAAGCAAGGCGTTGCCGGGCGGGAAATTATTTTTTGGAATAACCCAAAAAAATAGCGTGGTTCGGGCTTTATTGCCGCGTTCTTTGGTTTATATTAGGGCTGATTAATTACATCAGGAAGGCTCTAAGGACCATGACCAGCCCTACCATCAAAATGCCCAAGGCCGTTGACCGGGCCGCGGAAAATGTTTTCCAGCCCATTCGCCGTTTTTTCCAGTTGGAAGCTGCCGGGGGTATCCTGCTGGTGTTTGCGGCGATGGTTGCTCTTATTATCGCCAACACACCGCTTTACGCCTATTACGATTACATCCTGCATGATGTAAAATTTACAATCGGCTTCAGCGACAGCAGCTATGAAGGCTTCCGTTTTGATATCAGCAAGAACCTTTTGCACTGGATCAATGACGGCTTTATGGCGATCTTTTTCTTTCTTGTGGGGCTTGAGATTAAGCGCGAACTGACAACGGGCGAGCTTTCCACCCGTTCCCGCGCACTGCTTCCGGCGCTGGCAGCCGTGGGTGGTATGGCTGTTCCAGCACTGATTTATTATCTGTTTAACATGGAAACGCCCGAAAATCTTCCGGGCTGGGCGATTCCATCGGCAACCGATATTGCGTTTTCCCTGGGGGTTTTGGGCCTGCTGGGTACACGTGCGCCAGTTCGTCTTAAAATCCTTCTTATGGCTATTGCGGTGATTGACGATCTGGGCGCCATTATCATCATCGCCGTGTTCTATAGCGGCGCGCTGGAGATGTATCCGCTTATCGTGGCAGCTCTGGCGCTGGCGGGGTTGTTCCTTCTCAACATCCGCAATACGTCCTCTATCACGCCCTATGTACTTTTAGGGCTTATTCTCTGGGTGGCTGTGCTTAAATCCGGCGTTCACGCAACCCTGGCGGGTGTGGCGACTGCTCTTTTTATCCCCGTCACATGCCCCCGCCGCGAGGGCCACTCCCCGTGCGAAAATCTGGAGCATTCCCTGCACCCGTGGGTAGCATACGGTATTCTTCCTCTGTTTGCGCTGACCAATGCAGGCGTTCCCTTTACCGGTATGGGTTTTCATTCGTTGTTCGAACCGGTCACGATCGGGATTATTCTAGGCCTGTTTATAGGGAAACAGATCGGCATTTTCGGTATTTTGTGGCTGTGTATCAAGACCGGTATTTCTCCAGCAATCAAGGGGATTGGCTGGATACATCTGTATGGAGTTGCCATTTTGTGCGGGATAGTTTTACCATGTCGCTCTTCATCGGTGGGCTGGCCTTTGCTGACTTGCATCATCAGGCATCAATCAGGCTGGGCGTGCTGGTGGGGTCAATCCTCTCGGCGATCGTTGGTTTCCTCGTGCTTTATCTGGCACGCCGGCGGAGGATCCGGAGCCGACACCCAAAGAACAATGGAAGTAATTTTTCGTTAAGGGTTTTAGTGATATAGTCACCGGGTTAGTTTCTTTAACAACTCACCCGAATATGGCTTAATTATCATGACAAAAACACCTATTACGATCGCGCGTGGCGATGGCATCGGCCCTGAAATTATGGATGCAACCCTCAAGATTCTGGAGGCTGCCGGAGCGCAGCTCGAATATGAGGAAATTGAGATCGGCAAGGCCGTGTATGAACGCGGCGTTAAAAACGGTATCGAAGAAAGCGCCTGGGATTCCTTGCGCCGTACCAAAGTTTTCCTGAAGGCCCCCATTACCACACCGCAAGGGGGCGGGTTTAAATCGCTGAACGTGACGATCCGTAAGTCGCTTTCGATGTATGCGAATGTGCGCCCGTGTGTATCCTACGCGCCTTATGTGGAAACAAATCACCCGAATATGGATTTGGTGATCATCCGTGAAAACGAAGAAGATTTGTATGGCGGGATTGAATATCGCCAGTCTCAGGAAGTGATGGCTTCCACCAAGATCATCACACGTCCCGGCACGGAACGCATCGTGCGTTATGCCTTTGAATATGCCCGCGCTAACGGCCGTAAGAAGGTTACCTGCATGACCAAGGACAACATCATGAAGATGTCGGATGGTCTCTTCCACAAGGTGTTTGATGATATCAAAACGGAATATCCTGATATCGCGACCGATCACATGATCATCGATATCGGCACGGCCAAGGTGGCAAACGCGCCGCATTTGTTCGATGTGATCGTAACACCCAATTTATACGGCGATATTATCTCTGACGTGGCGGCGGAAGTGACGGGGTCAGTCGGCCTCGGCGGTTCCTCCAACGTGGGCGATAATTTTGGTATGTTTGAAGCCATTCACGGCTCGGCGCCTGATATTGCCGGGCAAGGGATTGCCAACCCGTCGGGCCTTCTTCTCGGCGCTGTTATGATGCTGGTGCATGTGGGGCAGGGCGAATGTGCTGCCAAGATCCACAATGCGTGGCTAAAAAACCATTGAAGACGGTATACACACGGGCGAAAATTTTTCGTCAGGGGAAATCTAAGGAAAGAGTGGGGTAACTGCTGATTTCAGCAAGGCTGTAATACGAGCGTCTTGGTCAAAAGCCTTCCATCATGAAAGTGGCTGATTATTCCAAGGTGCCTGCCGGCGGCATGAAAATTCCGCGCCTTAAAACTTATGATGTTGAGAAGAAAGAACGCGTGGGCGTTGATATTAATATCAATTGGGATCATTCCGCGGAGCATCTGGCAAATTCTGTTCTGCCGTGCGTGCCGGATGGACTTGAGCTTAAGATGATTTCCAACCGCGGCACAAAAGTTTGGCCTGATGGGCAAGCAGAAACATTCTGCGCGGATAACTGGCGCCTGCGTTTCAAGGGCACGGATGGCCGCATTATTTGCACATCAGAGGTGATTTCCATGATGGACGCTTTAAATAAGGCCGATATCAACGTCACCAAGATGATCATGCTCCACAACTTTGACGGCGTGCCAGGCTACACGGTCGCGCAAGGCGAATAATACCCGTTCGCATTCAAGGAATGAGAATGGGTATGAGGGACGCGACTGCGGCCCCGCGCGGATAGCGCGAAGCCTGCGTGGCGTTTGAGCGCTTTTGCCATCAAATGATGGCAAAATGCATATGTTTGTTGACATAAGGTTTTTCTCTCTGCTCTGATGCGTCTATGCAGGGAGAAAAACTAACAATCACATTCAATAATCTGAATGAACAAGCTGTTAAACGGCTGGGTCGCGCTGTGGGGCGCTTGGTACAAAATCTCTACCGCGAAGGTTATAACCTGCACGCTGACCCTAAGAGCGGTCATCAGGCGATGTTTGTTTGCGTTGATGGCGAGATGGCCTCGGGCAAATCAACCCTGTCATCGGCTATTCTGACGTCTGGTATCAATGAAGCTGATATGCGTCAGGATTGTCAGGTGATGACGGTGCCCTTGAAGCACGATCTGGATTTGGGGCGCGATGTGCTGATCTGGGAGAGCTGGTGGTCCTTAAGCAGGGGGCAGCAAGACCGCGTGCGCGATTGCTGGGTAACCAACCCCTTTCGTTGTGATGTTCTTATCATTGAAAAATCTGTGCCGGACCGTATCTTGCCGGGGATCGAGATTTTAGAACACGCCCATAATCTGCCGCAAAATATGCGATCACTGGAAATAAAAATTGATGTTCAGGGAAAGGATATGCGCGGCGTTACCATTACTCTGCCACAGCATTCCGCACGGGCGCTTCCCCACTGGAATGCCTTCCGGCAGGAAGCATGCCCGCCGGAAGCTGTAATTTAAGCCTTAGAGATCTTTTTTGAACTCATCCAGTGTAGGCAGACTGTCTTGCGGGCCGATGGCGGCAAGATGGAGTCCGTTTTTAAACATGCGGTGAGACGCATCATTGACGTCATCAAGCGTTACGCTTGCATAACGATTGTACATTTCATCAAAATCAAGCGGCTTTTCACCCAGGAAATTTGTGCCGAAGGTTCTGGCGCGCGCACCAATGCTCTCCATTCCTTTATACAAATCATTCTTCAAACCAGTCATGCTTTTATCCAGCTCGGCTTGTGTGATTGTGCCGCGAGATTTTTTGATCTCATCTTTTACAACCGTCATAAAGGTGTCTTTGTCTTGCTTATTAATTCCGGCAGAGAAAATACCGAATTCCCCCACACCTTCATAAGTTTGTGCGCCGGCCTGAATGCCGTATACCAGTCCACGTTTTTCACGGACTTCCTGATGTAAGCGTGAAGACATTCCGGAGCCCATAATGTCACCGTATATAGCTTCAGCTAAGGCTTCCTTGGTTCCGGAAGGAGAAGCTTCGCAGCCCAGATAAACATTTAATTGTTCAATCGGGCGACCTTCAATGGCCTCGCCGCCGCGTACACTGGCAGCCGCAAATGTGTTCTTAAGGCCGGGCTTCAGGTCTTTGGCGGCATTGCTGACCAGATCAATAACCTGATCACGGTCAAAATTACCACTGATAACAAAAGCCATATTGGGGGCTGTATAGAGTTTTTCCTTGAAACGCACCAGATCATCGCGCTGGAAAGATTTAATATTGTCTTTGGGGCCAAGGATAGGCTGGCCCATGGATTGATCCAGACCGTAAGCGGCCTCATCTGCCAGATGGCTGGTGTGGGCGCTGGGGTTTTGGTAGTACGTATTAATCTCCGATAAAATTGCGCCGCGTTCTATTTCCATTAAATCCTGCGGAAAAGTCGGGTTGAATACCATGTCAGTCAGGATATCAATCATTTGTGGCACGGCTTCTTTCAGGCCTGTGCAGTGATAAGCTGTATTTTCCTTGCTGGTATAAGCGTTGATGTCTACGCCCATAGAGTCTGGAATTTCATTGATTTGATCATTTGTATATTTCTGCGATCCGCGGAAAAACATGTGTTCCAGAAAGTGCGACAGACCGCTTTCCTTGTCTGTTTCGAAGCGTGAACCGGCGCGGCACCAGATGCCGAGCGAAGCGCGCTCCACATGCGGTACATGGTCAAGAATAATGGTGAACCCGTTATCAAGGGTGATGATTTCTGGCATTGTAAACTCCCTGTTTTATACTCTTTATAGTTATACAAGGAGTAGCAGGGCGGAACGTTCCTGTAAAGAAGATCGGTTTTTATTATGCTGCTTGACTGGCGGCAATGGTATTTGCCAGCAGGCAGGCGATTGTCATGGGGCCTACACCGCCCGGCACCGGGGTAATGGCAGACGCAATGCCTTGTGCCGCTTCAAAATCAACATCACCCACCAGTTTGCCCCCACCGTTAGTAGATTCAAGACGGTTAATACCGACATCGATCACGATCGCGCCGGGTTTGATCCATTCGCCTTTTACCATTAATGGCCTTCCCACGGCGGCAACCAGAATATCTGCCTGTTTGCAGATTTCCGGCAGGTTCTTTGTTTTGGAATGGGCTTGCGTGACTGTGCAGTTTTCAGAGAGCAGCAGCTGCGCCATGGGCTTTCCGAACAGCAGTGACCGACCGATCACCACGGCATGAAGGCCGCTCAGGTCTTCTTTTACAGTTTTAATCAAGCGCAGCGAACCTTGCGGCGTGCAAGGCACAAGGCCGGTTTTATCGCCCGCAATCAGTTTGCCCTGATTGATGAAGCTAAGGCCATCCACATCCTTTGACGGTGCGATGGATTGCACAAGAGCGTCACTATCCAGATGATCCGGCACGGGCAGCTGTAGCAAAATGCCATGCACCTGCGGGTTGTCGTTAAAGGCCGCAATTTCGGCGGCAACTTCGGCCTGCGTAGCCTGTGCAGGCAGGCGTGATTCAAAGCTTTTGATGCCGACAGCCTCACAGGCTTTGACTTTGTTGCCTACATAGACATGGCTGGCAGGGTCATCGCCTACCAAAATAACGGCAAGACCGGGCTGTGCAGGAAGTTTTTCAACTTCTTCCTTAAGAGAGTTGCGCAAGTCCGCTGCGACCGTCTTTCCATCGATAATCGCCGTTTCGTATTTCATGTGAAGATGTCCTTAATAGAATACAGGAATGATGATAAAGCGCTCAAAAAGCGATAGCCCAAAAATCACAATAATCGGCGTAATATCAATACCACCAATGGGAGGAATATATTTACGCAACGGCTTGTATAGGGGGTCGGTTAATCTGTTTAAAAGACGCACCAGATTACGAGCCTGCGGGTTTTGCGGGTTGATGATCTCAAAGGCCAGAAGCCAGCTAACGGCAACCTGCACGATGATAATCATCACGTAAAACTGGATGGCCAGTGAGAGTATGTATCCGATCATAGGCATGGAGAGGTTTTTACTCCGAATGCCTGAGGAGCGCAAAGGTTTTTTTATCAGAGTTTTAAAACTTCTGAGGTAATCTTTATGAATGATAGGTTTTGACCCGTTAACAGTGACATCTTTGTTGGTTCTGGCGGCTTCGCAACCGACCTGCACGGCACCACAACCCGCACAGATCAAGGTGACGCCGCGCACGGCTGATGTGCAGCTGATCACCAGCCACACACTGGGTGATCTGCAAACTGTGCAGACGGACACCATCAACCCGCACAGCTTTGGCGGGGTATCATATCTGCAGGGTTTTGCCAGCGGGCGGATTGCGGTGAACCCGTCCGTGAAGCTTAATTACACGCAAGATAAACGCAGCGGCGCTGTGTGTCTGTACTACGAAACCGTGAATATTGAGATTGCGATTGATCCTAAAATTTACATCGCCAAGGAAGTCTATGATGACCGCTGCATGGGTAAGGCGACTTACGATCATGAAATGAAACATGTGATGACCGACCGGGTGATCGTCAATAAATACGCCAATGTCATGGGGCAGAAGGTATTAGCGGGCTTGCAGGAGCGCGGTTTTGTCGCCGGACCGTTTTATAAATCCGAACATGTGACCGCGGCAGCTGAACGCATGCAGCACACTGTTTTCCAGCTTCTGGAGCGTGAATATAAGCGCTTGGAGCTAGACCGCGAGGATGCTCAAGGCGAGGTTGACAGTATAGAGGAATATGACCGCGTGGACGCGCTATGTCCTGATTTCAAGGAAATGCCGCAAAGTCTGGAAGCGTATTACGCGACTAAGAAAAAGCAGTAGAAAGATCAGCGATTAGATCTTCCGCTTCTTCAATCCCCACGGATAATCTCAGCAGGTTTTCCTTTACGCCGGCTTTTTCACGGGCCTCAGCGCCCATAGCCACATGCGTCATGCTGGCGGGATGACAGATCAGGCTTTCCGTGCCGCCGAGTGACTGGGCAAGGGCAAAGATTTCCAGCCTATCCGTAAACGCCTTCACATCGCCTTTCAGCTCAAAACTCAGCATCGCGCCGATGCCGGGATAATAAAGGGCCTCCACATGGTCTTGCCCGCGCAAAAATTCCACGATGGCGCGGGCGTTATCCTGTGCCTTGTTTATGCGAATATTAAGTGTGCGCAGGCCGCGCAGCGTCATATATGAATCAAACGGCGCGCCGATCAATCCAAAAGAATTCGCCCAGAAATCAAGCTCGTCCCACAGCTCCTTGGTTTTGGTGATCACGGCGCCGCCCACCACATCACTGTGTCCGTTCAGGAATTTGGTAGTGGAGTGAAAAGCAATATCCGCCCCCAGCGTCAGCGGTTTTTGCAGGGCGGGGGATAGAAACGTATTATCGCACACCACGATACATTCCGGGTTTTGCGTTTTGACGGTGCGGGTGATGCTTTCAATATCCGCCAGCCGCATCACGGGGTTGGATGGGCTTTCAATCAGCACCATGCGCGATTTTTTTGCGGCAATCATTTGCGCAGAATCGCTGGCGTATTGGTCCATGAATTCCAGCTTGAAATGCCCTTTTTCAGCCAGTGCTGCCATCAAGCGGTAAGCCCGGCCATAGCAGTCATAGGGCGCTATCAGTAAATCTCCCGGTTTTAAAAGCTGCAAAACAAGCGCCAAAGCCGCCATGCCGGATGAAGTGACGGCCGCGCCGTAGCCCTCCTCCAGATCTGCCAAGGCATCACATAGATGATCGCGGGTGGGGTTGCGCACGCGGGAGTATGAGTAATGCGGATGATCCTCAAGGCTTTCCATCTTGTAAGTGGATGACAGGTAAAGCGGTGGAATTACGGCCTTATGGGCAGCGTCATCGCCAATGGCGGCTTGTACAAGGCGGGTAGCGGGGGCGGATGTTTCTTTCTTCATGTCTTGATTCATATCGCAGAGCGCAAGAGGCGTCAAAAAATTTACCGATTTTAAACCTTGTCAGCGCATGATATTATCCTACGTGAAATTGCTCACGTTTCTTATTTAAAATCAAAAGGATAATTAAGAATGACTCGCACCGGTTCCGACAGCCTCCAGACACGCCAGACACTCACCGTTGATGGGAAGGAATATGATTATTTCAGCCTGCCGAAAGCCGCCGAAAAAATCGGCGATGTATCAAAATTGCCTTACACGCTGAAAGTGTTGCTGGAAAACCTGCTGCGCTTCGAAGATAGCCGCAGCGTTTCAACGGATGACGTGAAAGCCGTGCAGGCGTGGCTTACGAATAAGGGCAAGACGGAGCATGAGGTGGCATACCGCCCGGCCCGCGTGCTGATGCAGGATTTCACAGGCGTTCCCGCCGTTGTGGATTTGGCGGCGATGCGCGAAGCCATGGTGTCGCTCGGCGGTGATCCGCAGAAGATTAACCCGCTGGTGCCGGTGGATCTGGTAATCGACCATTCCGTGATGGTGGATGAATTCGGTAATGCCAAGGCGTTCCAGCAGAATGTGGAGCTGGAGTTCGAGCGTAATAAAGAGCGTTATGAGTTTCTGAAATGGGGGCAAACGGCGTTCAAAAACTTCCGTGTGGTGCCGCCGGGCACAGGCATTTGTCATCAGGTAAATCTGGAATATCTGGCGCAGGCCATATGGGTGGCGGAAGATGAAAATAATAAAGGCCGCCATGTGGCCTATCCCGATACGTTGGTGGGTACAGACTCTCACACGACCATGGTGAACGGTCTTGCCGTTTTGGGATGGGGTGTGGGCGGTATTGAGGCTGAAGCCGCGATGCTGGGCCAGCCCGTCTCCATGCTGATCCCGGAAGTGGTGGGCTTTAAGCTCACCGGTAAAATGAAGGAAGGCACAACGGCGACCGACCTTGTGCTGACCGTCACCAACATGCTGCGCGCCAAGGGCGTGGTGGGCAAGTTCGTGGAATTTTATGGTCCGGGTCTTGATAACATGACGCTGGCCGACCGCGCGACGATCGCCAATATGGCCCCTGAATATGGCGCGACTTGCGGGTTTTTCCCGATTGATAATGAAACGCTGAATTATCTGCGCTTTACAGGCCGTGATGAACACCGCGTGAAAGTGGTGGAAGAATACGCCAAGGCGCAAGGCATGTGGCGCGATGCATCCTCCCCGGACCCTGTGTTCACTGATACGCTGGAGCTGGATATGGGCAGCGTGGTGGCGACACTTGCCGGGCCGAAGCGTCCGCAGGACAAGATTTTGCTGAAAGATGCCGCGGCTGATTTCAAAAAAAGTGCTGGCAGCATCCTTGGGCGTTGATGCCAAGGGCGCGGCTTCCGATATGCTGGAAGAGGGCGGTGGCGCCGTCCCCATGGATACGACCGACAAGGGCATTGCCGTAGCTGGAGAAAATTACAAGCTGAACCACGGCGATGTCGTGATTGCGGCTATTACCAGCTGTACGAACACATCCAACCCGTCCGTGCTGATTGCTGCCGGTTTGGTGGCCAAGAAAGCGCGCGCCTTGGGGCTGGAGCGCAAGCCTTGGGTAAAAACATCCCTCGCACCCGGATCGCAGGTGGTCACTGATTATCTGGCCAAAGCGGGTTTGCAGGACGATCTGGATGCCATGGGCTTTAACCTTGTGGGGTATGGCTGCACGACCTGTATCGGGAATTCCGGCCCGCTGCCGGGCCCGATTGGGGACGCGGTTGAGAAGGGTGATCTGAACGTGACGGCCGTTCTGTCTGGGAACCGTAACTTCGAAGGGCGTATTTCCCCGCATGTGAAATCGAATTATCTGGCATCCCCGCCGCTGGTGGTGGCTTATGCGATTGCTGGTTCGATGCAGATCGACATGCTGAATGACCCGATCGCCAAGGATAAAAACGGTAAGGATGTGTTCCTGAAAGATATCTGGCCGACCAATGCCGAAATTCAGGATCTGATCAAGAAGAGCTTAAGCCGTGAAATGTTCGTTGAGCGTTACAGCGATGTGTTCAAAGGCCCGAAAGAATGGCAGGCTATTGGCGGTAAGGCATCCGGGCAGACATATCAATGGCAGGATGCATCGACCTATGTACAAAACCCGCCATTCTTCAGCGAAATGAAGGCGCAGCCGGCTCCCACCAGCGATATTACCGGGGCGTATGCCTTGGCGATATTGGGTGATTCCGTGACCACCGACCACATTTCACCTGCGGGTTCCATCAAGAAAGACAGTCCGGCCGGTGCTTACCTGACGGAACATCAGGTACGGCCGATCGACTTTAATTCCTACGGCTCGCGCCGCGGTAACGACCGTGTGATGACACGCGGCACGTTTGCCAATATCCGCATCAAGAACGAGATGCTGGAGGGCGTGGAAGGCGGCTATACGAAACACGTGCCCTCCGGTGAGCAGATGAGCATTTATGATGCGGCTGTCAAATACCGCGCTGCTGGTACGCCTCTAGTCGTGATCGGCGGCAAGGAATACGGTACGGGTTCCTCCCGTGACTGGGCCGCAAAAGGTACACGCCTTCTGGGCGTAAAAGCCGTGGTGGCGGAGAGCTTTGAGCGTATTCACCGTTCCAACCTTGTTGGGATGGGTGTTATGCCGCTGCAATTCAAAAACGGTGAAAGCCGTACATCGCTGGGCCTGAAAGGTAATGAAACCTTTGATATCCACGGTATATCCGGCGATATCAAGCCGCGTATGGATGTCAAAATGACCATTCATTATGCGGACGGGAAGTCAAAAGATGTCACGCTTTTGTGCCGGATTGATACGTTGGATGAGGTCGATTACTACAAAAACGGCGGTATCCTTCACTATGTGCTAAGATCACTAGCGGCGTAGTTACTACAGACCGGGAAAATGTTCGCAAGCATCGAGCTTTGTAGACATGATGTTGTGCACCCTGTTTCTTAATGCGGGGTGGGTCTGGGTTATTCTGTCTTCCCAGTAAATATCTGTCTTGGTTGTAGGGGATATTGCCCGAAGGGCGCGAGCGGCGCTTTTGGAGTCACCTGTTGTCAGTACGGCGTTGCTGTCACAGCGAAATTCAGCGGCACGGCCAGATGCGTATTTTGCACAAAAAGTGACGAGTATGGACAAACATGTCAGCGGCAGGGTGCATGCAGCTTGCAGTAATTCCTGAGCCAGGGGGCTGGATTTCTGCCTGTGAGGCGAACTCCAGATCATACCCGGTTTTTAAAAAAGAGAAATATGCTGTAAGCCGTGCATAGGGCGCCGTATGCTATGGGCAGAAAAAATAGCGAAGTTTTTTTTGCGTCATTATTACGAATATGGTCGAGCTCATGCGCCATAATAAAATTGATCTGTTTGCGCTCTAACATCGCTACCAGAGGGCCTCCTATATGGGTATCCCCATAATAAGCGAAGGCATTATTTGCCCCATAACCGTGATTAATCAGAACGTATGAAGGGGACAAAACACCGGCCCTTTGTTTCAGCTGTTCATAGTCCTCTTTGATTTGAGTTGAGGGCTCTTCAACATTTTTCAGGACGGAATCTTTAAACCGCTTATGAACGGTGTCTTCCGGGGTGTGGGTTTTGTAGTGATAAAAGGCGGATAGCCCCAAACTGGCAAACATCATGAATGTAGAGGTCAAGGAATATCCGTTTAATACATAAAGGGAAGGGAGCACGCTGGCATAGGAAAGCGTCAGATAGCCCGAATATTTGGCAGCAAAGATTTTATCCGGTTGTGTCCATTTCGGTAGCATGAAGATGGTGTACCAGATTTTATGTAATATGTAAATAAAAACATACTATTCAGCCGGCTTGTCTTCTTTTGGCTTGGGAGGCGGCGCTTTCAGGATTTTTTCGGCTAATTTCTCAGCATCCATTACGATATGTGGGAATTCCGGGCGTTCCGGGCGATAACGGACATCGCAGGCACTTTCTAGATTGGCAATTTCCGCATTCAGGCGGGACAGGCGGCGGCGGGCCTCGCGGGTTTGTTTTTCTTCATGAGAGAAACGTTCGATAATGCCAAGGCGGATTTTTTCGTTATTCATACCAATCATAAAGGCCAGCTGGATTCCTTCCAGGAAAGCAGCAGACGATGTTAAAATCTGAGGGATATTCAAAACCGGCTCTTTTTTCGGGAACACGGCAAAGTTAAAGGTGGTCGTACGGCTGGGGCCGCGCAGAATAACGCCGCAGCGGGCTTGTTTGTCGTCCATATCCGTGACCAGCGCAACATTGGCATCGTATTCAATGGTCACTTCACGGCCCAGTTGTTTAAAGGCACTTTCTGCCACGGGTATGGCCTTTTCGTATTCACCTTTATTCAGGGCATCGCACTTTTCGATGACATCAAGGAAGGGGTGGCGCTCACCGGCTTCGAACAGCACTTTTCCATTATTGTATATGGAGGCCCAGCGCTGGGGGTTGTATTCATATTCATATTCATTAACGATCTGGTCCCAGATGGCTTCCCATTCGAAATCCTTGCCGCGCACCAGAATGGGGCCAGTTGTATGATAGGTGCGTATCAATCGCGCGGCAATTCGTACACAGCTGTGCATATTGTGGGTGCGGATGATAAAGCGTTCCTTGTTTTGCCCGCTTTTGGAAACCAGCTCAACAACCATACGGTTGCTAAGCGCCAGCACAGGTGCGCCCGTTTCCGAGCTCCCGTCCAGAGGATCGTGAATAGTGAACTTCTCACGAAGCAACGATGAATTGAAACTGACCATATAACCTTTTAGAAAACACGTGCTTTAGCCAGCTTAGCACATTCAGTGGAATGGCAGAATATCTGATTGTTCATCAGGCACTATTTTCATTATGCCGGTATGGCTTCAAAGCGGTTTATGTCCATAAGCTGTTGAGATGCCTGGGTAAGAGCACTTTCCAGACGTTTTTGTGCGCGTGAATTGAAGGGGGATGTAAAAAAAGCCGCGCCCGCCATCATTAAAAATACCATTAAACAAAGTATTCATTTTTGGTTTTGCAGTATTTCCATGGATAAGTGCTTCGGTTCCTTTTCCGGCCCCTTTTTTAAAGCGGATGTCATCAGCAGCGTGGCGTTTGTAGGGATCCAGTGTTTCATCAAGTGCGCTGGCGCTTTGGAATAAATCAACGGCTGTAATAGTTCCTGTGATGCTGCCTTGGGAAGTATTCACCATGAAATCGGCGGCAACAGCTGAAAAAACAGGGCTAATTAGTTGTTCGAGGATAAGGCTGCCCAGCATGCCCTCATGGGCATCGGGGGCTTTCTGCAGGGTTGCATTAGGCAGATTCTTTGTAAGGGAGGTGATGTCCGTGCCGCTGCGGGCAGCCAGCTTATTAAATTCCTTAAAAATGGCAGCTATTTTGCCCAGAATGCCGGCGCGTAATGCTTGAATTTCACCCATCTGTTACCCCTTTTTATTTTGATTATCGGGGTAAGGAGTAAAGTCGTGCTTAATTATTCATAAAATTCGAAATAAAACTTTTTTCTATACTTTTTATTTTATTTGAATAAAATTTTATTTATTTTTTGATTCCGAGAAGAGTGCATCGATATCGTCCTGCGATGTGGCGTAATTTTCGGCCTGAATGCGTTCGGACGTTGTGTGATCAACCTGAATGCCCAGTTTGTCGAGGGCCTGTCCCAGGCGGTCTTCAATGGTTTTTATGTTTTCCAGTGTTTTACGGATACGCTGACCGGTGATGTCCTGGAAAGAACAGGCCATGAAAATTTCTTCAGTATGGGCGTTGATGGCATCGAGTGCTTGTTCACGCGATTCTTCCGTGGCCCAGTTATCTTTTTTGCCGACAATTGATGTGATATGTCCGGCGGCGTCCAGTATGGTATTGGCGGCGTTTTCGGTCATATCGACCACGGCATCCAGCTCCACGCCGGCATTGGCGGCGGTATTACCCGTGCCCTTAAAGGAAATAGCTTTCAGAGTTTCGAATATTTCCCCGAAGCGCTGGCCCAGGCTTTCCTCAGCCATATCCATTTGTTGGGATGTGGCATTGATTTCCATGGAAGTTCGTCAAAACGGCGTTTGACGAATGATTCAAATTTAAGGATTTGCTCCTGTAATTCTGCGACTTCGGCGATGGCGCGCGGCACGGCGACATCCGGATGGAGAGTATGAATAGATTGATCTGTCATGTTTTTTTGTATCCCTAATCAAAGAATACAGGTTAAACCTTAAAAAAAGGTAGCCTTTTTAGCCTAGACGTACATCTGCAGTCACGCAGCCACCGCAGGAAGAGAACGATCCGGCACGGGGCATGTCTTCATACCGGTAGGTTTGAGGCTGCTGAGGGGCTGTTTCAGGGGGGCGGACTGCTGTTTCCACGAAGGCAATGACAAGTACGGTCATCTCTGTATTCGAGACAATTCGTTCAGTAGCAGGATTGTCCGCGCGTGCCGCGTTGTTGTTTAAAGCCATTTCTAATCTCCCTGTGCGTTTAAAATTTATAACATTGTATGCACATATAATTCTGGCGGCAGATTACAAAATCTGTCAGATTTTTCAAACGTTATTTTCAGAATTCATCGGGCGGTTATAAAGTTTAACAATGTCGATGATGGATAGAATCTGGCTGATTTCCTTCTGGCATTGCAGGGCCGTGCTGTGCGTGGTGACAGGTACAAACATGTGCGAACATTCAAACATATCCCCCGCGTAAGGAATGGCGATGAAAATGGTGCGTTTATTCCAGAAAATGGCTGTGAGCGGGGCATCATCAAACAGGACGCTCATCTCATATATCTCCTTGAGCAGGTTTTCATCTGCGGCCAACTTACTGGGGTGGTTTGGAATATTTGTAAAAACCGATAGTTTCTGGGCGTAGACACCGTGGGATATAGGGCAATTTGTCAGCGTTTTGGAGGCTGATCGCTGCAAGGCCGGATCAGCGGTGATAATGGTTGTACCTTCAAAATGTCCGTTCTCAATATCCAGCAGCGCAAAAATGCCGTCAAAAACGGGTCGTTTTTTTTAAGGAGAGCCGCGCTTCGGAGAGGATGATTTTAACGCCGCCATAGCGGCCCATGAAACAGTCCTCAGCCCTATAATCATCAAATGCCGGAATAATGCCGGAGCGCCGTACCAGATTTTCCGAGATGCCCCGTTTAGGAAAAAACCGCAATCCGCCTAAGGCTTTGGCAAGGTCAGGCATGAATTTAGTTTTGAATTCCTGCTGGTATGTGCGAATGGGACCGCCCGCCCAGTAATGCAGCCACGCCGGAACCGCCAAAGCAATCACAATACAGCCCAGAGCTTTGGGCAAGTGGCCTTCCATCAGGAAATACCAGCCGAAACCGGAGGCGCCCGCCAGCATCGCGAGCATACCCACAATCAGCGATACACCGGTGCGCCCGCTATAACGGCGCATTTTCTCCATCCTGAAGTCTTCGGCGCGTTTGGTTATTTCCTCAATTTGGCGTGTGAAAACAGCATCCTCCGCGGGGCGGATTTCCTTGATGTGTTCGTCAGAATCGAGTGCTATGACTTGGGAATCAGGCATGATGTGAAGCCTAGCATTTTCAGCTGTCATCGGCAAAGCAGGCACGGTTTCTGTCTTTGCCGATCATATAAACTGCGCTATGATGCTTGCATGGAAGTTGACTTCACCGCGATGACCCCGGAGCAGATAGAGGAACTGAAGCCGTTTCTCTATATCGTGGCAATCATTCCAGCTATTTTGATTGTACGTTTTTTTCTTCTTTTTTGCTGACGCCCAAATTCATTTTGAAGCGTTTCTTTTCCGGTAAGCAGGGTTATAAGCGCAAGGATGCGCTCAGGAAGAAAAAACGCCCTTTTGATGATTAGTCATCATCATTTTTCAACCAGCAATATATGCTTGTGTTGGCTTGATATCCGATCCGCTTGTGCGCATTTAAAACGCCTTGCTCTTCAATATTGATGGATAGGTAAGCCCAAGCGCTGCGCCCGTCAGCCAGATCTATTTTTTCCCGTATATAATCACGGCCTACAATTTCAAATACATCCAGCTCTGCCAGCAGACCGGCAGAGGCCTGATACACTTCGCCGCTGATATGCCCCTGCCCATCACGTAAAATACCCGGATAGGATTCATTCGGCGTGCTAGACCAAGGAAAAGCCACCATGCGATAGTGCGGTTCACGTGTCAGGGCTTCGCCAGCAAAGGTAGCATCCTTCATGCGGTGATGCGCGTAATAGCCGCGTTTGAGCGAGCCATATACAAAAACGAGATCATCAGTGCTCATGAAGCGATTTAGTGCCCCAAATCAGCTTTTGATGTCAAGGTTGCTGCCGCGTGTTTTCAGGATGCTATCAAATGGATTTTCGGTCGTTTGGCCTGTTTGGAAAGCAGAAATGCGGCTTGAAACTGTTCGGCTGTACTCAATGTCGGCGACAAGCTGTGTAGCCTTGCGGATGATGTTGGAACTGATAACGGCGTCACGGTAGAATTTGGAGCGCGCGAACATGGGATCATACCCGCGCAGCTTGAAATGCGCGAATTTCTGCGTGGTGGAAACGCCGGATGTAACGCTGAAGAGATCCATTCCTTGGGCTCCTGCTTCCTTAACAAGCAAGGGGTAATCCTTCCCCTTACTTCTCCATTATAGCAAGCAGCATGTAAAAAAGCACTATTTTAACAGCGCGGTGGCGGAGACGGTGAGTGTGATATCGCTCTGACCAGGCTCAGCCACAGGGGCTGCCATTTTCATGCCGACGGCGCTATCCATGGCCATTTCGGCGCGCGCCATCATTGGTCGCCCGTACATCACACCGCCGCCGATATCAACATTGATGTTCAGCAGATCAGCAGAGTCCTTACCCAGCGCTTTGGCGGTACGTTCAGCTTTGGTTTTCAGCTTGCCTAGTGCAGCTTCCAGCATATTATTCTGGGTTTCTTCCATTAATTCCGGCGATACGGCATAGCTGAGGCCCTGCATGGACAGCCCCTGTTCCTGAAGGTCTGCTACAAGTTCCAGCAGCTCATCAGCTTGCTTGCCCTTGATCTGAAGGCTTTGTGAGCCGCGCCATTCCAGTGCATTACGCGGGCTCTGCGGATCAGGGTCGTATTGATAAACATAGTAGCTGCCTGTGGAGATTTTAACGCTATCTACTTTCTTGGCCGTCTCTACCGCTTTGCTCATGGTTTTATTGATTTCATCCTGCAAGGCGGTGGAGCTGGCATTGCGGGCTTCATATTGCAGATTGGCAATCAGCAGGTCCTGATCAACCTCCACACGTTCTGTGGCCGAGAGATTCACAAGGCTTTGACCCGGAGGAATGTCCAGCAGCGTTGGTAAATCCTGCGCGGCAGCGGGGAACGAAAAGCATAGGAACGCGAGGAAAGCAGTCAGAAAGCGCATGGCAATTCTCCTTCAATCAGACATACACCATAGTTCTAGAGCGCTGCTCCGGCAGGGTCAAGACATTCAAGGGGCTGCGTCTGGCCCCTGGGGATCATTACCTTTTGTGGGGGCAGTGCTTGCTGCTGCGGGCTTGAAGTATGAGCCAACCGCCCGCGCCCCGGCATTCAGTTTGTCAACAGCTTGCATCGGCACGTTGTAAATGGCCTGTGCCGTGCTCTTTGTGGCTTGAAAAGCATAATAAGGTGTTTTAAGGCCGCCCACGAAAAAAGCTATCGGCATAAGAGTCAGCATTACGCCATCAACGGGCGATTGCAGAGGACCTTCCAGAAACGGTGAAACATAGGGCTTGTAAGCGTGCTGAGTTAGCGCCAGCGTTGCCAGATAACAACCGCCGTGTTCCACGGCCTTGGCCGCAGCATATAGGCCGACAGCGGCTACGCTTCCCGCAAATTTCAGCTTGAGATGCAAATCTTTCATGTGAATATCCTCCCATCAGGCCCTTCATCGTTTCATATGGGGTAGAGGATGTTATGTGATATGTCAAGGAACGAGGGGATTTATTCTTCCCCCTCCATACGGCCCAGGCAGACATGCTCCAGCTCGTGGATAAAGGTCCCGAATTCCTCCGCGCCCATATAATCATGGCCGTGCTTCACGTTCAGGGTGACCATGTTTTCCACGCAGCGTGCCGCGTCATTGTCGCTTTCATCAGGTTTCATGCGGGTTTCGGGAAAGCGCACGCCGCGGAATTCTTCAGTACTGAATTCAGCTTCGGCATAACAGCATATGGCGCAAAAGGGCAGATTGCGTGCGGCCTCGCTTTTTAATATCTCGCGGTCCCGGTCCCCGGTCAGGGAAAACATATCGGCCATGGTTGTGTTGACGGTGAAATACAGCTCGCCATCTTCCACGCGCGCGTCACTATATCCGCCCATGCAACGGTCCCCACTGCTTAGCACTTCATGCTGGCGGAAGGTCGTTGTCTCCGTCTCATCATCGCGGATGGTTTCCAGCAGCATAACACTGGTGAATGTGCCCGAACCTCCGCCATTTTCAATTTGCACCACGGCTTCATATCCATCCACATGGCCGATGGCGCGATACCCCACAAGGCCGTGGCTGGTGAAAACCTCATCCGTTTCCGGGTCGACATATTCCTGTTTGTACCCCGTGCTGACAAAACGTTTTTCGTCGAGCGGGGCAGCATCGCCATCGCTCATTAAATCCTCCCACTCACAGTTTTCGGTGGGGTAAACGGGCGCGTCATCCGTGCCGATATTGCTGAGGAAACAAAGCGGGTCCACCGGCGCGCCGTGATAATCATAAAGCTGGGGCTTGTGCAGCGCTTCTTCCGCGGCGCGGGCAGGGGGCGCAAAAAACAGGGCGAGGAGCGCGAAAAAAGAACAGAAAACGGCGATGCGGCTTGTGTGTTTTTTCATTCCTGTATTGTGGGATTAAAAGCCTATGGAGGCAATGGCCTTCTCCCTGCCATGCCTCATAATAGGGAGAAAGCGCCGTTTTTGGGTCTATTATAAAGGCTTAGAGCGCCGGGCAATCCATCGCGACTTGCGTTTGAGGGCGACCGCTTGAACCACCATTGTCGTTGCTGATAGTAATATAGCATTTGCTTGGGTTAAAGCGGCCTGTTTCAACGGCGTAAACGCCATCAGGCAGGTCCTTGAAATCAACGCCCTTGGGCAGGGGTTGGATCGTGGCAGGCCCCGAATTTCTGTTTTCATCGGAAGGGGAATGGCTTTGTGCGGCGTCTTTAGAGCAAGCTGCTACAGCTAGGCTTACGGCGAATACGGAAAGTAAATGTTTTGTGTTCATGGCTGATACCTTTCTTGTTCTTATGGAATATGTAACGAGAAAGTTTATGGAATGCAATTATTTTTTATAATTACGACCTTACTGCCCATCCCCCATTTTCAGCGCATTGATGAACGCTGATTGCGGGATGTCTACGTTCCCATATTGCCGCATTTTGGCCTTACCCTTTTTCTGCTTTTCCAGCAGCTTTTTCTTACGGGATATATCGCCGCCGTAACATTTCGCGGTGACATCCTTGCGCAGGGCGGATATGTGTTCCGCCGCGATGACTTTCCCGCCGATGGCGGCCTGCACCGAAATCTTGAACATCTGCCGCGGGATCAGCTCTTTGAGGCGTTCGCAGAGGCCCCGGCCCTTGGTTTCGGCGCTGGAGCGGTGGACGATCATGGCGAGCGCATCGACGGCTTCCTGATTGACGCGGATTTCAAGCTTCACGAGATCGTTCTCGGCATAGCCATCCAGCTCATAATCAAAGCTGGCGTAGCCGCGTGAAATACTCTTCAGGCGGTCATAGAAATCAAACACCACCTCGTTGAGCGGCAGGCGGTAAACCAGCATGGCGCGGGAACCGGCGTATGTCAGGTCAATCTGCACGCCGCGGCGTTCCTGACAGAGCTGGAGGAGGCCGCCTAAGTATTCATCCGGCGTCAGGATGGTCGCTTTGATCCACGGCTCTTCAATATGGTCGATATAGACGGGGTCAGGCAGGTCGACCGGGTTATAAAGTTCCTTCATCTTACCCTTGGTGTCATAGACGTGATAAACCACGCTCGGCGCGGTGGGGATGAGATCGAGATCAAACTCGCGCTCCAACCGTTCCTGAATAATCTCCATGTGCAACAGGCCCAGAAAGCCGCAGCGGAAACCCATGCCAAGGGCCTGAGATTGTTCGGGTTCGTAATGCAAAGCGGCGTCATTCAGCTTTAATTTGCCAAGTGAATCGCGCAGTTCCTCATAATCCCCCATATCAACGGGGAAGAGGGAACAAAACACCATGGGGACGGATGGTTTGAAACCCGCCAGCTTTTCGGCGCAGGGTTTTCTTTCATCGGTGATGGTATCGCCGACTTGCGTGTCTTCGATCGTTTTGATGGCGGCGGTGATGAAGCCCATCTCGCCGGGGCCTAAAATATCTGTCAGCACGTGTTTGGGTGTGAAGATACCCACGCGGTCGATCTCGCGCACCGCGCCGGTGTTCATGAATTTGATCTTCTGGCCCTTTTTCAGGTAACCGTCGATGACGCGGACAAGGATCACTACGCCAAGGTAAGAATCGTACCAGCTATCGATCAGCAGCGCCTTGGTGGGGTTATCGGGGTTGCCTTCATGCGGCGGGGGCAGGCGGGTGACAACGGCTTCCAGCAGTTCATCAATCCCGATCCCCGTTTTGCCGGAACAAAGAACCGCTTCGGATGAATCAAGGCCGATTACGTCCTCAATTTCCTGCCGGGCTTTTTCCGGGTCGGCAGCGGGTAGATCGACCTTGTTGAGGACGGGCACAAGTTCATGGTTGTTATCCAGCGCCTGATAGACGTTGGCAAGCGTTTGGGCTTCCACCCCTTGGGACGCATCCACGACCAGAATGGAGCCCTCACAGGACGCCAGTGAGCGGGAAACCTCGTAAGAGAAATCCACGTGGCCGGGCGTGTCCATCAAATTCAGCTGATATTCATTGCCGTCCTTGGCTTTGTAAGCAAGGCGCACGGTCTGGGCTTTAATGGTAATACCGCGCTCGCGCTCGATATCGGTGTTATCCAGCACCTGCTGCTTCATTTCGCGCTCTTCCAGCCCGCCGCAGGTTTGAATCAGGCGGTCCGCCAGGGTCGATTTCCCATGGTCGATATGCGCGATAATCGCGAAATTGCGGATAAGATTAAGTGGTTTGGTCGAATTGGCGCTCATGCCTTATTCAATAGGCATAAGCGCGGCTAAATTCAATAAGATTTGTTAGGATGGCTCGACAGCGGGGGTATAGTTTTGCCCTAACTGCATATCGTTGTTTTCTGCTAAAACGGGCTGACCGTCCTTAATATCAACGCAGCCTTTGAATGTGCAGGCGCCGCCTTCGTATCGTTCTTTATAAACCGCCCCGTTTCCGGTAAAGCTTGCCGCATGTGCGCTTATGTCTGCTTTCATATATTTACACTCCTCTTTTTGTCACCGTTTTTATTTTTTATAATTGGTTGGATAATCAACGGAATATTAGCCACCTTCTTTTGCTTGTCCTGTCTCAGTATCCAT
>JAJOJU010000040.1 GCA_021208265.1 Alphaproteobacteria bacterium
CATTCAAGTTCCCATTCAAGAATTAAGGAAGAGACAAGACAATGGCAAAAGTATCGATGGTTGAACGCGACAAAAAACGCCGCAAGCTGGTAAAGGCGAAGGCTTCCAAGCGCGCTGAGCTGAAGGCGATTATCGCCAATAAGAGCTTGCCCCCGGAAGAGCGTTTCCAGGCTGTGTTGAAGCTGGCTGAGCTGCCGCAGCAATTCATCCAAGATCCGTATTCGTAACCGCTGCGCGCTTTCGGGCCGTCCGCGTTCGTACTACAGACAGTTTAACCTTTCACGGATTGCGCTCCGTGATCTGGCTTCCCGCGGCGAACTGCCGGGCGTTGTGAAGTCCAGCTGGTAAGAAATAGGAAAGAAAAGGGAATAACGATATGTCTATGAATGACCCTTTAGGTGATATGCTGACCCGCATCAGAAACGGGCAAATGGCGGGCAAAAGCTCGATCATCTGCTTGTACTCGAAGCACAATGAAAACGTGCTGAGCGTTTTGAAAGATGAGGGTTTCATCCGTGATTTCAAGACGGTTGATCTTGGCAACAACAAGAAGGAAACCCAGATTTTCCTGAAATACAGCGAAGGCAAGGGTGCTATCCGTGAAGTAGCGCGCGTATCCAAGCCCGGTCGCCGTGTTTATACGAATGTTAAAGAAATGCCCCGTTTCTACAACGGCCTTGGGATTTTGATCCTCTCCACACCGCATGGTGTGATCCCGGATTATAAAGCCCGCGCGGCCAATGTAGGCGGCGAGGTTTTGTGCCAGGTATTCTAAGGATAAGGACGTAAGAAAATGTCACGTATTGGTAAATACCCCGTTGAGCTTCCCGATGGTGTTGAAGCGCAAGTGAACGGTCAGGATGTGCGCGTAAAGGGCAAGCTGGGTGAACTCAGCATGACCGTGCATGATGATGTGTCCGTAGCGTTGGAAGATGTTGCGAATGATGATGGCAAGACATCCAAAGTGGTTCGTCTGCAGCCGAAATCCGACACGCCGTTCGCCAAGCAGATCTGGCCGACGATGCGTACGCTGGTAAGCAACATGGTTGTAGGCGTAAGCGAAGGTTACAAGAAAGACTTGGAAATCAAAGGGGTCGGTTATCGTGCTAACCTGCAGGGTCAGACATTGGTGATGACGCTTGGTTTCTCTCACGAGGTTCGTTTCGACGTGCCGCAAGGGATCAAGGTTGAGGTGGACAAGCAGGTTGCGATCAGCATCAGCGGTATCGACAAGCAGCAGGTTGGTCAGGTCGCGGCAAAAATCCGCGGCTTCAAACCGCCGGAGCCTTACAAAGGTAAGGGTATCCGTTATGCAAATGAATACATTCTGAAGAAGGAAGGTAAGAAGAAGTAACGGTTAAGTTACTCTTTTTCGGAGATAAAGACATGACACAGAAACTAACCAGCGCCCAGCGCAGAACATACAGAACACGGAACAAGATTCGTCGGGTAAATATTCAGCGTAATGCTAACCGCGATGTACGCCCACGTCTGTCGGTTCACCGTACAGGCCAGCAAATTTATGCGCAAATCATTGATGATTTGAAAGGTGTGACACTGGCGGCGGCTTCAACACTGGATAAAGATCTGAAGGAAAAGGTGAAGAGTGGTGCGAATGTGTCGGCAGCGGCGGAAGTAGGTAAGCTGGTAGCTGCCCGCGCTAAAAAAGCTGGTGTTGAAAAAGTGGTTTTTGACCGTGGTCGTTTTGTTTACCACGGCCGCGTGAAGGCTCTGGCCGAAGGCGCGCGTGAAGGCGGATTGCAGTTCTAAGGAACGATAAGGAAAGGTTTTAAGATTATGGCCAAACAGCAACAACAAGCTGACGACAGACAACAAGAGCAAAACGAATATGTTGAGCGCCTGGTGGGCATCAACCGTGTTGCCAAGGTTGTAAAAGGCGGGCGCCGTTTCGGTTTTGCCGCTCTGGTAGTGGTTGGCGATGGTAAAGGCCGCGTTGGTTACGGCAGTGGCAAAGCCAAGGAAGTACCGGAAGCCATTAAAAAAGCAACGGATCAGGCCAAGCGTGAGATGATCCGTGTGCCGCTTCGTGAAGGCCGCACAATTCACCATGACGTTCATGGTCACCATGGTGCGGGCCGCGTGTTTCTGCGTTCGGCCCTGCCGGTACGGGTATCATTGCCGGTGGTCCGATGCGTGCTGTGTTCGAAGCTTTGGGGATTGGCGATATCGTGGCGAAGGCTGTTGGTTCCAATAATTCCTACAGCATGGTGAATGCAACATTTGATGCTCTGAAAAACATGCAGAGCCCTCGTGATGTTGCCGGTCGTCGTAACAAGAAAGTAAGTGATATCGTTTCCGGCCGCGAAGTACAGAAAGATGCTGATGTAGCAGCAGCTGTGGCGGCGGATACGGGCGAGTAAGAGATAAAGATTTTATAAGGAATAAGGTCATGGCCGATAAAAAAGCTGAAACTAAAAAAAGCTGAAACCAAGACAGAAGCCAAGGCAACAGCTGCTAAAAAAGCCTGCTGCTGCCAAAGCCAAGAAGACCATCAGCGGCAAGGCCGTAAAGGTTACCCAAACGGGCAGCCCGATTGGTCGTCAGGCCTATCAGCGTCAGACGCTTATTGGTTTGGGGCTGAACAAAATGCACCGTACAAGCGTGTTGGAAGATACGCCTGCTGTGCGCGGCATGATTGAAAAAGTTAAGCACCTGGTGAAGGTGGAGGATGCAGCTTAAGCAAGCTGACAAGTGAAGGATAGAGAAGGTTAAATCCATGAAACTGAACGCACTGCAACCTAAAGAAGGTTCTACCAAAAAAGCCATGCGTGTGGGCCGCGGTATCGGTTCCGGCAAGGGCAAGACTTCTGGCTCCGGTCAAAAGGGTCAGAAATCCCGCTCTGGTGTGGCGATTAAAGGCTTTGAAGGCGGTCAGATGCCCCTCGAGCGCCGTCTGCCGAAATTCGGTTTCAACAACAAGAAATTCGCAACAAACCTTGTAGAAGTGTCTTTGGGCAAGCTTCAGGCCGCTATCGATTCCAAGAAGCTGGATGCCAAAAAAGCGATTGATGAGAAAGCCCTGAAAGAGGCCGGTGTTATCAATAACATTAAAGATGGCGTAAAACTGCTGGGTACAGGCACACTGTCTGCCAAAGTTGAGCTGAAGATCACAAAAGCTACGGCTTCCGCCAAAGCGGCTGTTGAAAAAGCCGGTGGCAAGATCGACTTCATCGTGCGTGAAGTGAAGCCCGTTGTTCGTAAGGATGGCAAGGGCGCCAAGAAATAGTCTGGAATATAGCGATATATTCGTTGTTAAAACCCGCTGCCAAGGCGGGTTTTATTTTTTATGTCAATTAATTCTTTGCAAAAGCTTTTCCTTTAAGATATAAAGTGTATCTTGTCTTATACATAATTATTTAATTTTTTGAGCGAAGAGCATTTGGCTTGCGGCGTATGATCAAATATCTGCTGATTTTAGCGTTTATAACAGGCGGTTTTCTGGGATTACCGGAGGCAGCTTATGCCGATAGCTGGGCTTGCCCGACCAAGGCGCCGGAAATTAAGCTGAGCCGTGTTTTGGGTAAAACCAGACTTTACCGCACCAAGGATATTAATACACTTACTCATATGCATACTGATGGCGCCGCCAACCGGCAGGGCATGTATGTGAACGGCCTTGGCGGCGGCAAGATCGGGCTGGAGGGGCAGGCATCCTTCACCGTTATGCAGCGAGGGGATCAGGCCTGTATCTGGCTGAAAGGCATTGATGCCAAATTTTTTGCACTTCCCACCATTCATATCGCCAATAATTTTCCCAAGGGTACATGCGAGTATGATGCCGTGATGGAACATGAAAAAAAACATATCCGGGTGCTGCAGGATTTCCACAAGGAATTTGCACCAAAATTTAAAACTGCGCTACGCCGTATCGCCAGCGATATTCCGGCGCAAGGCCCCTTTGACGCCAAGAGCACGGAGCGTATTCAGCAAGATATGAATGCGCGGATTAATACGGGCATCCAGTCATTTAACGATAATATCATTCCGATTTTAGAGGCCCGTCAGGCGCAGGTAGATAACCCTAACGAATATGCCCGCGTTGAAGCCCAGTGCAAAAACTGGAATAAATACGTGCAATAGGTTTTTTGCCCCCCTTGTCACCCTCATTCCTTTCGTTTAACACTAATCCTTCAGTGTAAATTTACGAAGAATTATTGAGGGGAACCCTTATGGTATCGGCTGTTGAACAACTGGCGCGCAACGCAGACTGGGGCGCTTTAGCCAAAGCAAGTGAGCTTAAGCAGCGTCTGCTTTTTGTAATTTGTGCCTTGCTGGTTTACCGCTTGGGGACTTACATTCCGCTGCCGGGAATCGATCCGCATGTGTGGAATGAAATTTTCACGCAGCGCGGCGGCGGTATTCTGGACATGTTCAATATGTTCTCCGGGGGGGGCTTTGTCACGTATGACGATTTTTGCCCTGAACATCATCCCCTATATTTCGGCCTCGATTATCATGCAACTGGGGACAGCCATGTCAGCCAAGCTGGAAGCCCTGAAGAAAGAGGGCGAGGCGGGACGCGTAAAGATTAACCAGTATACACGTTATTTGACGGTGATTCTGGCTTCCATTCAGGCTTACGGGCTGGCTGTAGGGCTGGAGAGTTTTTCCGGCGCCAGCGGTTCCGCGGTGATTGACCCCGGTATTTACTTCCGTATTACAACCGTGATTACCATTGTCGGCGGGACGATTTTCCTTCTTTGGCTGGGCGAACAGATTACCGCACGCGGGATCGGGAACGGTATTTCCCTGATTATCTTTGCCGGTATTGTGGCGGAATTGCCGCGCGCTGTTGTTTCTACGCTGGAATTGGGGCGCCAAGGGCAGTTCAGCTTTATCGAGCTGTTCCTGCTGGTGGCCATGATTGCGGGCGTGATTGGCTTTATCGTGTTTATGGAACGCGCGCAGCGCCGCATTCTGGTGCAATACCCCAAACGGCAGGTCAGCGCCGGGCAGATGGCGGGTGGGCAATCCAACCACATGCCTTTAAAGCTTAATACATCAGGCGTTATTCCGCCGATTTTCGCATCATCTTTACTGCTTTTGCCGCTCACCATTGTAGGCTTTAGCGGGGCACAGGGCGGCGATATCATGGCGGGAATTTCGCAATATCTCCAGCACGGTCAGCCGATCTATATGGTCCTGTATGGCGCGCTCATTATCTTCTTTGCTTTCTTTTATACAGCGATTGTATTTAACCCGGAAGAAAACGCCGATACTTTGCGTAAATATGGTGGGTTTATTCCCGGCATTCGACCCGGTAAGCACACGGCGGATTATCTGGATTATGTGCTGACCCGTATCACGTGTATCGGTGCGGCTTATCTGGTGTTTATCTGTTTGCTGCCGGAATTTCTGATTTCCCGCTATAATATCCCGTTTTATTTCGGGGGGACTAGTTTGCTGATTGTGGTGACGGTGACGCTGGATACAGTGGCACAGATTCATTCGCATCTGATCGCGCATCAGTATGAGGGCCTGATGAAGAAGGCCAAGTTGAGAGGACGCAAAGGCTAAAGTAAAAGGAGAGCTTGATGAACATTATCATGTTTGGCCCGCCGGGTGCCGGTAAAGGAACCCAGGCTAAAAGATTGGAAGAGGCGCTGGGCGCCAAACAGCTTTCTACGGGCGATATGCTGCGGGCTGAGCTGGCGAGCGGTTCTGAAATGGGCAAAGCTCTGAAAGAAATTATGGATGCCGGGCAGCTGGTGCCGGATGATGTGATGGTCAAGTTGATCCAATACGCCATGGAATCGCCTGATTGCGCCAAGGGCGTTATTTTGGACGGTTTTCCTCGCACAGTGCCGCAAGCTGAAGCGCTGGATGACATGTTGAAAGCATCCGGTAAAAAGATTGATCATGTTCTGGTGCTGGAAGTGGATGACTCTATCCTGCTGAGCCGTATCCAGAAACGCGCTGCTGAAACCGGCGGGGCACGCAGCGATGATAATGCCGATACGCTGAAAAAACGCCTTGATGTTTATCACTCCCAAACAGCGCCCATTCTTCCATATTACGAGCAACAGAACCTCCTGCGCCGCATTGACGGTATGGCCGAGATGGATGACGTGACGGCAGAAATTCATAAGGCGATCGGCAATAAACAAGCGGCCTGAAAAAGCGCAGGTAATGCTTGACATTACCGGCATTTCCTATATTGTGCGCCCATTATCTTAGCCAGATAGTGTGTTTAATGTTTACGATCCGGCGTTTTACGGAGTGTCTCCGCGAGATTTTACGGATCGGTTAGAAATAGGAGAAAAACTATGGCTCGTATCGCCGGGGTTAACGTACCCGACAAAAAAACGCGTTCCTATCGCCCTGACTTATGTTTACGGGATCGGACGCACCACTGCCTTCAAACTCTGCGAAAAGCTCGGCATCGATGTTCAGGTCCGTATGGGTAACCTGGAAGAAGACAAGCTGAACGAACTTCGTGCAGAAATTGAAAAAAGCGGCATGCCGATCGAAGGGGATCTGCGCCGTGAAGTGTCGATCAATATCAAACGCCTGATGGATATGAAATGCTATCGCGGTCTTCGTCACCGTTCCGGTCTGCCGGTTCGTGGTCAGCGCACGAAAACAAACGCCCGCACACGCAAAGGCCCTGCTAAGCCTATTGCCGGTAAGAAGAAATAAGAGGAGGGCATAAGATATGGCACAAGCACAAGCACGCGTTAAACGTAAAGAACGTAAAAATATCGTATCCGGTGATGTTGTTGTAAACGCAACATATAACAACACCATCATTACGATCACGGATAAGCAAGGCAACACGGTTTCTTGGTCATCTGCCGGTCACATGGGTTTTAAGGGTTCTCGTAAATCCACACCCTATGCCGCGCAGGTAACGGCGGAAGATGCCGGTCGCAAGGCACAGGAACACGGGATGAAAGATCTTGATGTTCGCGTAAAAGGCCCCGGTTCAGGCCGTGAGTCTGCTCTGCGCGCTCTGCAGTCTATCGGTTTTACGATCAAGTCGATCATGGACATCACACCCATTCCTCACAATGGATGCCGTCCGCCGAAACGCCGTAGAATCTAATGGAATACATTGCCCCGGCGTGTGCCGGGGTCTTGTTGTTTTAAGAAGTAAGTTTTTTAACAAGTAACCAAGAGGCCGGTTAAGACCCGGATGAAGTGAAGGAAAAACATGATACATAAAAACTGGATGGAATTGATTAAACCCGAAAAACTGAACGTTTCCCACGGCAATAGCGCCAATGTGGGCAAGGTTGTGGCTGAGCCTTTGGAGCGCGGCTTTGGTATGACGCTGGGTAACGCCCTGCGCCGTATTCTGCTGTCTTCTCTGCAAGGGGCGGCGGTAACAGCTGTTCAGATCAACGGCGTTGTTCATGAGTTTTCCTCTATCGAAGGCGTTCGCGAAGATATCACGGACATCATCCTGAACATTAAGGCACTGGCTGTGCGTATGCACGCTGAAGGCCCGAAGAAGATGCGCCTTGCCGCTGAAGGTCCTTGCGTTGTAACAGCCGCGATGATCGAAGCCGGTGCTGACATCGAAATTATGAACCCGGAACTGGAAATTTGTACGCTGGATAAAGGCGCGAAGCTTTCCATGGAGCTGACGGTTAATACAGGCAAGGGTTACCGCCCGGCCTCTCAGAACCGTCCGGAAGAAGCCCCTGTGGGCTTGATCCCGGTTGATTCCGTGTTCTCCCCGATCCGCAAAGTGACATATGAAGTGACTGACACCCGCGTGGGCCAGATCACTGACTACGACAAACTGACGCTGGCTGTGGAAACAAACGGCGTGATTAGCCCGGAAGATGCTGTGGCCTATGCCGCGCGTATTCTGCAGGATCAGCTGCAAGTGTTCATCAACTTCGATGAGCCGAAAGCCGCGCAAACGGAAGAAGAAGCGCAAGAGCTGCCCTTCAACCGCAATCTGCTTAAGAAAGTGGACGAGCTTGAACTGTCCGTTCGTTCTGCTAACTGCCTTAAGAATGACAACATCATCTATATCGGTGATCTGGTTCAGAAGTCAGAAGGCGATATGCTGCGTACACCGAATTTTGGTCGTAAGTCGCTGAACGAAATTAAAGAAGTTCTCTCCACAATGGGTCTGCATCTCGGCATGCAAGTCGAAGGCTGGCCGCCGGAGAACATCGAAGAACTGGCTAAAAAGGTTGATGAAACCCAGTTCTAATAAAGTTTGGGCATGATGCCCGTCCCGTGCGGTTACAGTTTTTAAAAAACAAGTGCTGCACGGATAACGTAATGGCTTTACCCGTTTAAGGCCGCAACATCGCCGGGATGGCGAAGAAAGTAGTAAAACCATGAGACATGGTATTAAACAACGCAAACTGAACCGCGATTCTTCGCACCGCAAGGCGATGCTCGCGAATATGGCAGCAGCCCTGATCAAGCACGAGCAGATTGTGACAACTCTGCCGAAAGCCAAGGAACTGAAGCCCTATGTTGAAAAGCTGATCACCATGGGCAAGCATGCTCTGGCAAAGCCGGAAACATCTCTGGCGAAACGCCGTCAGCTGATTTCCGTGATGCGCGATCAAACGCAAGTAAAAAAAAGTGATCGACGTTCTGGCAGAGCGCTATGAAAAGCGTTCCGGCGGATACACCCGCATCATGAAAGCCGGCTTCCGTTATGGTGATGCCGCGCCGATGGCTGTGATTGAACTGGTTGACCGTGATGTGACGGCTAAGGGTAAAGACTCCGGCCAGATCGATTTCGAAGCGGGCGATGCACCTGAAATTTTCGGCGGTAAAGAAAAAGCGGCTGAAAAAGCACCTGCTAAGAAAGCGGTTCCTAAAGCTGCCAAGCCTGCCGGTGATGATACGCCTAAAGGCAAAGGCCCGAAAGGTGGCGGCAAAGCCAAAGCCGGCAAGGAAGCCCCGAAAGCGGCCCCTGCTATTCGTCGTAAGGCTGTTTAAGCATAGCGCGATTAAGGAATTCAAAGGCCCCGGAAGGGGCCTTTTTTATTGGGTGGGCATGTTGTCAATCAGCCGCGTTTTGCCGAGCCAGGCAGCGGCGAGGATGCGGTTCCAACGCTTTTCCACGTAATCAATTTTATCAAAACCGGCCGCCAGAAGCTTACTCGCGGCTTGCGGCGGGGTAATCTCCCCGCGCGCGGCATCGCGCAGAATTTTATTCATCTGCCGGGCGATCTGTAATTCTTCCGCTGAAAGATAGGCGTTGCGAGATGATAGCGCGAGGCCTTCGCTATCGCGGGCAATAGGGCCGCCGATGATTTCAATCGGCATGTCATAAGCCTGCACCATCTCGGCAATCACCTGCAATTGCTGAAAATCCTTCTCCCCGAACATGGCGATATCAGGCGTAACTTGTGAAAAGAGGCGCTCCACCACATTCACCACCCCGCCGAAGAAATGCGGACGAAAATCGCTCTCTAGCCCCTCGGCAGCTTTGCCGGGTGATACGCGCGGCTCTCTGCCACCTTCATAAATCACATCTTCCGTGGGCAGGTAAACCAAAGCCACGCCAGCGGCTTCCAGCTTTTGCAGGTCATCTGCCTCGGTGCGCGGGTATTGCGCGAAATCCTCATGCGGGGCGAATTGCGTGGGGTTGACGAAAATGCTGGCGATGACCTTATCGGCATGTTGTGCGGCCAGCGTCATCAGGCTGATATGCCCGTCATGTAGTGCGCCCATAGTGGGTACAAAACCGACACGTAAACCATCAGCCTTCCAGCCCTGAATAACGCTCTGGAGATCATCACGGGTACGGGCAATATGCATGGTTTTATTTGTAGAGCTGTTCTTCACCGGGGAAACGGCGGGTGCGTACGTCATTGGCGTATTCTTCAATGGCTTTACCAACAAGCGGCTGCAAGTTGGTGAATTTTTTGACGAATTTCGGCTGGCGGGGGGTAAGTCCAAGCATGTCGTCTGTCACCAATATTTGCCCGTCACAGGCGGGCGAAGCGCCAATGCCGATGGTGGGGATGTTGATGCTTTCGGTCATCAGGCGGGAAACATGTTCCACAGTGCCTTCAATGACAACAGAAAAAGCCCCGGCCTCTTCCACGGCTTTGGCATCAGCCAGCAATTTCTGAACACTTTCATCCGTGCGGCCTTTGACCTTAAACCCGCCTTCCTTGACAGATGATTGCGGTTGCAGGCCGATATGGGCCATGAGGGGGATGCCGGCATCGACAATGGCTTTGATAGCGGGGGCCATGTCAACGCCGCCCTCAAGTTTGACGGCGCTGCATCCCGTTTCATCCATAATGCGGTGGGCATTGGTGAGCGCCTGTTCCGGAGAGTTTTCATACGTGCCATAAGGCATATCCACCACGATGCACGCGCGGGATGAGGCGTTCACAACCGCACGGCCATGGCGGATCATAGTATCCAGATCGATTTGCGTTGTATCGGAATGACCGTAAAGCACCATGGCGAGCGAGTCACCGACCAGCAGCAAATCACAATGCGGGTCAAGCAGCGCCGCCATCGGGGCTGTGTAGGCTGTCAGGCAGACAATCGCTTCCGTCGGATTTTTCCGGGCCCGGATCGTATCGGGTGTAAGGCGCTCAGTATTCATAATGATAGGACTATACGCCCTTTTTCAACGGTTTGAAAAGCATTTTGATATATAAGAGACAAGGCTTGAGAATGACAACAGGCGGGAGTAACGTAACGCCATGATTAAATATCTCCAGCTATTCTGCTTGTCAGCTTTGTTGTGGGTCCATCCCGTTTATGCACAAGAACGCACCGTGCCAGGGTCGGAGGCCCAAATTCACTTGTCTTTCGCCCCTGTGGTAAAGAAGGTAAGCCCGGCTGTGGTGAATATTTACACCAAGCGCGTGGTGGCGCACAGCTATAACCCGTTTGCATCTGATCCCTTCTTCGGACGTATGTTTCAGGGAAATATGTTCGGCGGGCGGATGAAAAAGCAGGTGGAAAGTTCACTGGGGTCTGGCGTGATCGTGAAGTCGGACGGCTTGATTGTCACAAATGCCCATGTGGTGAAGGATGCGCAGGAAATCACAGTGGCGCTGTCTGACGGGCGGGAATTTCCGGCTAATCTGGCATTGGTGGAGGAGGCCTCAGATCTGGCCCTGCTACGGATCGAGGATGAGGCGGAGGATCTGCCTTATGTCAGCTTAAGGCCCAGTGAAAGCCTTGAAGTGGGGGATCTGGTGCTGGCGATTGGTAATCCGTTCGGGGTGGGGCAGACCGTGACCAGCGGTATTGTGTCCGCGCAAGGGCGCTCCACACTTGATATCAACGATTTCAATTTCTTCATCCAGACGGATGCTGCGATTAACCCCGGTAATTCCGGCGGGCCGCTGGTGACGCTGGATGGCGGCGTGGTGGGCATTAACAGCGCTATTTATTCGCGTGATGGCGGGTCACTCGGCATTGGTTTTGCCATTCCGTCCGAGATGGTACAAAGCGTGATTGCGGCGGAAAAGGCCGGTAAGACGGGCAGTAAAGGTATTGTGCGCCCGTGGTTGGGTGTCAGCGCGCAGAGCGTGACATCCGATATCGCGCAAGGGTTGGGGTTAGAGCGCCCTGGCGGCGCGCTGATTGCTTCCCTTCATCAGGCCAGCCCTCTAAAGACGGCGGGGCTTGCCGTGGGGGATATCGTGAAATCGCTTGGCGGGCGTGATATCAAGGACCCGAGTGAGATGAAATTTCGTATGGCGACTGTGCCGCTGGGGGAAGAGGCTGAAATAGGCGTCATCCGTAAGGGAAAGCCTCTGTCATTTAAGGTCAAAGCCATTGCACCGCCTGATATCCCGGCGCGTGATGCCACGGCGGTGACGGGTAATAACCCCTTAAGCGGTGCTGTGATTGCCAATATAAACCCGGCGTTGGCGCTTGAACTGGGGCTGGAAGCCGAAGACGGTGTGGTCATTGCCGACATCAAGGAAGGCAGCATGGCTTCACGTTTGTTCCGGCAAGGCGATTTGATTGCCGGGATTAATCAGTCAAAGACGGGGAGCGTAGCTGATATCAGGCAGGTTATGGCGGAGACTGAGAAAACGCCTCAAAGCTCTTGGTCAGTCACCTTTGTAAGAAACGGTCGTACCCAACAAATTGTCATTCGTTAGCGATTTATTAACACCTCATCCTCTACAATTTTAATAAAATAATATATAAATAAGAGGGTGAAACACATGACGCAGCTATCCTGGCACGCACTAAATTCCAATAAAGACTACGACTACGCTCTCCCGGAGATTCTCCACTATTGCTATACGATGGAGATGGACGGCGCACAGCGCGCGGCGCTAAGCCTTGTTCTGGGCCATATGGCGTCAACTTGCATGAATTACGTCGATTACGAGAATTTTACACGTCATATCGATAGTGACCCGGAGGCCGAGCGCCTGACACGCGTGGCAAATTTTGAAGATTATATGTCCGAACATGCCCAAAAACGTCTGGCGCTGTTGGAAGAACATGACCCTTACCTGGAAACCCGCATCAAGCGTTACCACAGCACACGTATGACCGTGCGGGTTCTGGAGGGGCGTGGTATTAACCCCGAACGTTCCGGTCTTGTGAAGATGGATGAGGTAGAAAGCCTGATTGAGACGCTTGTTGAAAATCTGGTTATTCAGGGTATCCCCCGCCTGCCGCTGGCGCGGGCCCTGGCTGATGCGGCTTTTGTTTACGCGCGCCTGTCGGGCCGTGAGGCTTTCAAGCAAATTTGCCGTCATATCGCGGAAGAGGGCGGGGTTGATCTCGGCATTGCCAGCTCGGCTATCAGCTCTCTGTCTGACACACACCGTCGTTTACAACTGAATACGTCAGATCCTGCCATGCAGGATGTGCTGGGTACGTATGGCGCGTTTGGAACGGCTACCGTACACTAGTCTTATTCTTTAAAGCGGATTTCCGTTTGACAGTTGGCGTTGAACATTTGAATGACGCCATCGCTGCTGAGCATTAGTATCTGGTTGCATTGTGAAATACCCATCATGGGGATGGGTTCACCCTGAACGTCCATCATGCCTTCCTCTGTGCCTTCTGAATCAACTGTGGCTGTCTTACCGCTGGAGGCGATTTTTATGCTTTTGATAGTGATTTTGTTGGAATAATTATCAACATTTTGTGAGCCGCTGGCGAGGCTGCCGATGAACTCCTCTTTATTCAGCGCCAGTTCCGCTTCTTTGGAAGGAAAACCAGGAATGACATAAGACATCTTGCTCTTAAAGCGGGCATTGGGGTGCAGATGTTTTTCGAAATAGGCTTTGGCGTCAACGCCGCCTAGCTCCTTGGATTTCTGGTTAGTCATATCTGATGTGCGGTTGATAAATTCAGTAATATTGCCTTCGGTGAGTTGAGTAACAGGCGGATCGGCCCAGGCAGGAAAGCTTGCAAACAAGAGCACAGACAAAAGGCAGAATATCCTGAAGATATCCTTCCCTGCCATCAAATCTATTGTGCCGGTTCGGCCCTTGCTTACCGCCATGCAATATCCCGCATTACAACCCTTATGCCCTCATTTAGCTTAAATTTTAAGGCATATTTATACAAAACTTTATACATATAGTATGACGGAAAAATATGAAGGGAACCCTAATTTTTGGTGTTTTCCGTGAATTCCCTAATATTAAGCTCAAGCCCTGTAATCTCAAGGGTTTTGAGGCGGTTTGTATCCCCTGAAACCACACTGATGGATGTTTTGGGGATCTTTAAATTTTTAGCCAGAAGTGCGATGAGCGCGGCATTGGCTTTCCCCTTTTCCGGGGCGGCGGTGACGGAGCATTTGAGGACATCGTCCTCCCACCCCAAAATGGCGTTTTTCTTGGCGGCGGGGGCGAGTTTCACCTTAAATTTCGACATCGAGCCCGATATCCAGCGCCGCTGCCGAATGGGTGAGCGCGCCTGCGGAGATATAATCAACGCCTGTTTCGGCTATGCCCCGCACGGTTGACAAGTTCACCCCGCCGGAAGCTTCCGTAACGATGCGGCCCTTGGCCATGCTCACCGCCGTTTTCAGATCATCCAGCGTGAAATTATCCAGCATGACGATATCCGCCTTGCCGGATTTTAAAACCTCTTCCAGCTGGGGGAGCGTATCCACCTCAATCTCGATTTTCACCGTATGTCCGGCGCCGGAACGGGCGCGATCCAGCACATCGGTAATGCTGCCGGCGAGGGCAATATGGTTATCCTTGATCAGGATGGCATCATCCAGCCCATAGCGGTGGTTGGAGCCGCCGCCTGTCAAAACCGCGTATTTCTGGATGCTGCGCAGCCCCGGCAAGGTTTTGCGCGTGCAGGTGATGCGCGCCCCTGTGCCCTCCACCTCATCCACAAACGCCATGGTGAGCGTGGCGATGCCGGAAAGGTGAATAAGGAAGTTAAGTGCCGTGCGCTCGGCTGTCAGCAGCGCGCGGGCGGGGCCTTCAATGGCGGCAATTGTATCGCCCGGCTGGATGATATCGCCATCCTGCGCTTCCACCTCAAAGCTGAAATCAGGATCGGTCAGCGAAAAGGCAGTGAGGGCCGGGATGAGGCCGCAAAGAACACCGGGTTGGCGGGCGCGTAAGACAGCCCTTCCCAGCGCATCGCCGGGGATGAGGAGATTGCCGGTAATATCAAACCCCCGGCCTAAATCCTCCATCAGGGTTTTGCGGACGATATCTTCAATAAAAAGGTTCGAGAGCATCAACAAGCCTTACCCAAATGCCGCCACGGGGCCTTGGCCGGCCGCTGCGGCCTTGCGCTGGGCGGCTCTGGCCATCAGCTCGTTCATTTTATCAAGCGGTACGCGCGCGCCTTCCAGAATGCCGGGCGGGATGATGACTTCATGCTGTTCTTTCACCAGCGCCTCGAAAATATTTTTCAGCGTAATCTGGCGCATATGCGGGCAGCCGCGGCAGGTAGAGCTGACGATAGTGGCTTCCGGGTAGGCCATGGCGATCTGATAGCCTTGCGCGCATTCGGTGATCATGGCGAGCGTTTTGGGTTTTACTTCGGCGATTTTATTGGCCATTTGCACGGTGGAGCCGCTGTAATCCGCCGCCGCCACCACTTCCGGCTTACATTCCGGGTGAGCGAGGATATAGATGCCATGGTGAAGGGCGCGCAGCTCAGTGATATCCTCCGGCTCATAACGTTCATGCACCTCGCAGGAACCGGGGTGAAGGATCACCTCAATCTTGCGGTCAAGCTCACCTTTCTGGAACATGCGATCCAGCTCAATCTGCGTGTTGCGGGCGAGGAACTGATCGGGCGCGAGGATCACTTGATCAACGCCCCATTCTTTGGTGATTTCAATCGCGATATCAACGATGTTGGAGGAGGTGCAAAGCGCATCAGATTTCGCGCGCACGTCCACATAGGTATTGGCGTAATTCACCACAGGCACGCCCGGATGCGTGATGCGCATCAAATCAACATCGGCGGTGTTGATGGAAGCGGCCAGCGAACACCCGGCCTCCATGCTGGGCTGGAGCACTTTTTTCCCGGCGTTCAGCGTTTTGGCGGTTTCGGCCATAAACTTCACCCCGGCATTGACGATAATATCTCTATCCGCGAATTCCGGGCTGGCGGCGGCCTCGCCCATTTTCAAGGAATCGCCAATAAAATCGCACACGAAGCTGACATAAGGGTGCATATAATTATGGCCGATCACGGCGGCATTTTTGTCTTTTTTTCAGTTGCTGAATGGCATATATATAAGGCCCGGCCTGATCGGCTTCCCAGCGCGCGCGGGTAAGGTGAGGATCAGCAATTTTGGCTTTTTCGAAGAATCTGTCGGTGGCAGCTGTTACAGCAGGGTCATCGGCGGGAAGAAGATTAAAACCTTCAGTCAACTGATTATACGTTACGGCCACTGTACTACCCTTTCCACTCAAGTCATATAAGGCTATAAGGACTTATGTCCGGATTATTTGATATAGCACCTTCAGGGGCTCCCGTCAAAAATCGCCCGCTGGCCGACCGCCTGCGGCCTCAAACGCTGGAAGATGTTATCGGGCAGGAGCATTTGAGCGGAGAGGGCGGAAGCTTGCGCCGTATGGTGGAGGGGGGAAGCCTTCCCTCCCTGATATTCTGGGGGCCGCCGGGCTGCGGCAAAACGACACTGGCGCGCATTCTGGCCTCTCATACCGATCTCCATTACGAACAAATTTCGGCGATTTTCTCGGGCGTGGCCGATCTTAAAAAAAATTTTTGAGAGCGCGCGGATTAGAGCGCAGAACGGGCAGGCGACTCTGCTTTTCGTCGATGAAATCCACCGCTTCAATAAATCGCAGCAGGATGCATTTTTGCCGGTGATGGAGGACGGCACAATCACCCTCATCGGCGCCACCACGGAAAACCCTTCCTTTGAGCTGAACGCCGCGCTGCTTTCGCGCTCGCAAGTGCTGGTGCTGAAACGGTTGGAGGGCGAGGCGCTGGAGCGGCTTTTGCAACGCGCGGAAAACGAAGTGGGGCGAGAATTGCCTTTAACGCTTGAGGCCCGCGAGATGCTTAAAAACATGGCCGATGGCGATGGCCGTTATGCGCTGGGCCTTGTGGAGCAGATCCTGGCGCAGGATAAAATTCTGGAACCGGAAGGGCTGATGAAGCTGCTGCAACGCCGCGCGCCGCTCTATGATAAGGGGGATGATGCGCATTATAATTTGATATCCGCCTTGCATAAATCCGTGCGGGGGAGCGATGCCGATGCCGCGCTTTACTGGTTCGCCCGGATGCTGGCCGGGGGGGGAAGACCCTGAATATATCGCAAGGCGCATGACGCGCATGGCGGTGGAGGATATCGGTTTGGCCGATCCGGACGCGCTTAAAATATGTGACGCGGCATGGGCGGCTTATTTGAAGCTGGGTAGCCCGGAAGGGGAGCTGGCTTTGGCGAATGCGCTTATATATCTGGCCACCGCGCCTAAATCCAATGCGGCTTATGTGGCTTACAAGGCGGCGCGCCGTGCGGCGGAGGAAACGGGGTCATTAATGCCCCCGAAGCATATTCTGAACGCCCCTACGAAACTCATGAAGAATGAGGGCTATGGATCAGGTTACGCCTATGATCATGACACGGCAGAAGGTTTCTCCGGCCAGAATTATTTCCCCGATGACATGAAGCGGCAGACTTTCTACGCCCCCGTGGAGCGCGGCTTTGAGCGGGAAATCAAGAAACGGCTGGAATACTGGGACAAGCTCAGGAAGGCTGCTCCTTAAGCCGCATGATGTAAACGCCGCTGGCCACGATAATGGCGGTGCCGGCAATCATCCATAAATCCACACTATCTCCGAAGATGAGATAGCCGAACATAATCGCCCAGATCATCTCGGTATACAGGAAGGGTGATACTACCGAGGCATCTGCCGCGCGGAAGGCGAGCGATATGAAGGTGACGCCCGATGACATCAGCACGGCCCCCAAAGCCAGATGCAGCCACGCTGTTAGATCAGGCTCCACATAATGCCCGGCCATTAGCGGCAGGGATAGAAGGCACGCCCCGGCAATGGGGTACAGGCTCATGACAAAGGGGCTGGATTCTTTAAGTGAGCGGCAGACGACAAACATCACAGCAATCAGGAAGGCGCAGGCCAGCGGGATCAGCAGGTTGATATCCATGGCGCCAAAGCCGGGCCTTAAGATGACCAGAACCCCGGCAAAGCCTAGAATAATGGCGGCCCAGCGTTTCAGGCTCACGCGCTCGCCGTAAAACAGCATGGCGAGCAGCACGGCGAAAAACGGTTTGGCGAAGATCATCGTATAGATACTGGCGAGGGATAGGATTTGAAAGGCATGCACAATCAGCAGCATAAACACGAAATTCACAATCACGCGGATCAGGT
This sequence comes from Alphaproteobacteria bacterium, assembly GCA_021208265.1. GTDB lineage: Bacteria > Pseudomonadota > Alphaproteobacteria > Micavibrionales > Micavibrionaceae > JAJOJU01. Next base: position 17,797 of record JAJOJU010000040.1, read on the forward strand.
GAAACGGCAGCTCGGCTTTCACCCCTATGCCTTTCCAGCCGCCCAGAAACGGGCTTAGGGCAATCAGTAGCAGGCTGGCAAGGCCGTTTTGCGTGACGATAAGCTGGATATTTTCAAAGCCTTGAGAGAGCAGCCATTTGGAATTGGCATCCGCAAAGGCAAAGGATGTGTAGCCCAGAAGGGCAAATAAAATACCGCGATGATGCTGCGCAAAGGGTGAAAGCATCTGTGTGGATTAGCCGATGAAGGCCCCCGGCGCAACTATTATATGCCGGGGCGGAGATCGGCGCGCCTTTGCGCCTTGTAATTATAATTGGCAGGCGATGAATAGGTAGCAAGGACCTTGCCTGTTTCTTCATCCACACTTTCAATCACAATCGGGTGTTCCCACTGGGCGTGCATGTGTTCCAGAACGGCTTTCGCATCTTCGGCATGCAGCCGCTTACCTTCAAAAACATGATGGCGCAGGATAAGGCAGCGGTCAGTTTTTTCCTGATAATCAAACAAGGATATATCAGGCAGGATTTCGGAGAGGCGGTAATCCCGCGCCAGGCGCTCGCGGATTTGCTGGAAACCCTCCCCAGATTGAATGGCTGTGACTTCTGCCAAGGGCTTGCCTTCTATGTCTTTCGCAGAAAACAGCTTCAGATCGCGGATGGCTTGAGGCGATAGATATTGGTGAATATAGGTTTCGTCATTGCTGGAAAAGACAGCATGTTTCACCATGGAAAGCCAGTCAGAATCCCCGGCGAAATGCGGGAACAGCTTTTTATCTTCCGCAGTGGGGTTCTTGCAGATGCGCTCAATATCCCTAAGGATGGTCAAGCCCAGCGTATAGGGGTTCATTTGCACTTCTACCAGAATATTTACAGGCTGGCCATCAGGGCCTTTTACCGTGCGGATGGCGCTGGGCTGGAAAATAACCCCTTCGTTGATTTGCACATATTCGTTATACATGCCGAAATCGATCAACCCGATATCACGCATGGTGGTAATGATTTTATCATGCGTGAATGTTGCCATGCCTTCATTCAGGACCTTGGTCATCATTTGCGGTTTGAAATATTGCGAAAGGCGCGAGCGCATCCGCATGATATTCCGCTTCCATTCCGGTAAATGGGGGGGCATGGTCAGCCATGAAGGCCAGAATATTCTTTTCCCCCTGACGCGGATGACCGGAGATTTCTCTCTGCGGGCCGTCAGATTCGTCATCATTGGCGGCTATGTTAAACACGCTCTGGCGCGGCGCGTTCAGGTGGCGTTGCAGATCTTTTTCCCTCTGGCGTTTCAGAATTTCCGAACGGCGCGGCTTGCTTTTGTTGGGCTTGTCGGATGTATCTACGAACTGCATGGCATGACAGAAATCAAGCACGCGCGAAACTTCTTTCCAGCCATATTTCTTTTCACATTCAAAAATATAATCTCGCATGCGGCGGTTATCGATCAGGATGTTTTCCGTGTCGGTAAATTCCTTGAACAAATAATTGTTTTTGAACACCGTGTTATGGCCGTATGACGCATGAGCGATTACGATCATCTGCAAAAGCGGCGAGTTGGTATCCATGCAATAGGCCAGACAGGGGCTGGAATTGATTACAATTTCATAGGCCAGATGCTTGGAGGAATCGTAATTCATCTCCTCTGACATGCGCCGTTTACCGAAGCTCCAGTGGCGGTAACTATCTGGCAGGCCCGTGGTAGTATAAGCATCCAGCATTTGGTCCGCGCGGATGATCTCGATGTCATTGGGCAGGACATCCAGTTTATACTTTTCAGTTGCGATAATCCCGATTACGGCATCGGCCAGTTGCAGCCATGTTTTGGGCAGATACGGGTCATTCTCATATTCCGGCTTGCGGACCAGCGGAAAATCGTAATTATTGGCCCTATGTGCATCGATAAAGACGTTCCAGCCGTCTTCATAATGGTCTAGAAGTTCAGTAACTTTTTTGTAGTAATCCTGTTCTTCTTCAGGTCTGTCGTAGTCGGGGATGGGGTTTGTCGTCATAAGATACCTCCCGTTTAGGCGGGTGAAGGGCTGTAGGATGAAGAGGGACCGGCGCCGCCGACCGGGAAGAAGCTTTTGAAGGCTTCCAGCGCGTCAGACGGGGTTTCAATACCACTGGCGGTATGGACTTTGCCGTTGTTCCGGGAGGAAATGGTCTCATAGGTCATGAAAAGATCGCTTTCATAACCTGCCGGTTTGCCGACTTCGATGTAGTAATGCGCCTGTAAAATAGGCAGCAGTTTGTCCATCAGCTTGGTGATTTTGAAATTGTCGCCCTGCCAGTTATCGCCATCCGATGCTTGTGCGCTGTAGATATTCCATTCACTCACGGGGTAGCGTTCCTGAATGATCTCCATCGTTTTTTCAAGGCAGGAAGATACGATCGTGCCGCCGGTTTCCTGACCGTAAAAGAAGGTTTGTTCATCAACTTCCTTGGCGGTTGTCGTGTGGGCAATGAAGACTACATCTACCTCATCATATTTTTCCTTCAGGAATTTGTTCAGAAGCCAGAAGAACACCTTGGCGGCGTTTTTGTCTTCCTGCTCCATCGAGGCGGATACGTCCATCTGGCAGAACATGACGGCCTTGGCGTTGGGACGCGGCACATCGTCATCATATTCATAGACAAGATGTTCTTCGCGCAGCTTGCCGGCCTTGCTGCGGCCTTTGAATTGGTCCTGAAGCCGTGTTTCCAGAACACCGAGGCGGTGTTCTTCATCGGCAGTTACTTTAGCGCGCAAGCGATCATTCAGCGTGTCCACGCTTTGTTGCAGGATAGAAATAACCGCTTCCGGGCTTTTGGAAAGTTCTGCCGTGTTAACATCAGCGCCCGTATTTACGTGCTGGAAGATATTCAGGATCAGATCGCGCTTTTCCTGCTTGCTCTTGCCGCGCAGTTCAATGGTTTGAGCCTTCTCCCCATATTGAGAGAGAATATTGAATTGTTCCGCCAGGTTCTCAAGAATCCGTTTTTCAGCACCCTTGGCGAGGATCATTTCCTCGTCCTTGCGCTTCTTATCGGTTTTATCAGTATCCAGACGATGCTCCGGCCCCTTGGTGGTATAGCCGGAATGTTCGCGGTCCACCGTTTTAGCACTTTTGGCCTTGAGCTTGGTCATGTCGGGCAGAGAGCGGCCTTCGAACAGGATCTCCAGATATTCTGACTCGTTTATCCAGATGAAGTCGTCCTGAGCATCAGAATCCTGGTCGGAAGCCCCTTCGCCATTCCCTTGACCGCCGCCACCGCCACCGCCGGGTTTCAGAATTTTATCGCCGACATCATAACGGTTGCCGGGGTAAACGCGTTCTTTTGGGTTGCCGCCCACATGATGGAAGATCGGTTCCCGCGTGGTTTCCTTAGGGATTGGAATTTTTATTCCGTCTTTGCCAATATCCTGAAAACCCCGGTTGGCAACGTCATCCTGAATGGCCTTGCGAACGCGTTCAAGATAACGGTCCCGGAAACGTTGTTTATCCGTTGCGAATTTATCATTAGGCGGCTCTTCGCGCCTGTCACGTATAACAGTCACTATGCTGCTCCCTGTTTTTATGAGTTACCATTTGTAAGCAATGGCCCGCGAGGGCCAATGCCTTAGGTGTAGTTCAGGTGATGCAGCATTCTGGCGATCATCGTGTCCGTATAGCCTTGCGTATGCATGTTTTTGTGGAAGCGCGTGTGTTGACGCTTTTCCTCATCCGTACGCAGGTCGGCACTGGACTTGGCGCTCAAGATATGACGGCGGCTGTCCTGATCGACCTCATACTGGGCGCGGATGGCTCTCGCCACGGGTTCGAAGCTATCCCAACGTACCAGTACTTCTTCTTGCTGATCCCTTGGTTTGCCGCGGTTTTTCTTGGCAATGCGGGCGATTTCGCTGTTGATGCTGGCAAGCGCACTTTGTCTGAACTGCTCACCGTTTGTAATCCCGGCGCGCTTTTCAAAGCTTTGCAGGTGACGTTCCACCTTGGTCATATCAATGGGTTCGCCTGTTTCGCTGAACAGGTCTTTTTCATTAACCCAGGCATCAGCATATTCCAGATATTCATCAAAAATGCGCTGGCACGTACCGTCATCAGCATCGATGATGGCGGCATTGATTTTCTTTTCCAGTTCCTGGCGGTTTCTTTCGGCCAGCGTATCGACATAGCCGCGGAAACGTTTCTTCTCGTCTTCGGAAATATCTTCCGTGTTGGCCTTGGTGATGAAATCACGCAGCGTTTCAAGCAGCAGAATAGTATCAGCTTCCTGGATTTTTTCTTTGGCGCGGGCGTTGAACGTTCTTAGCAGCACGCGTTCGGCGTCCCGGATGGTAAAGCCGTCCATGCCCTCATCGGGGTCTGTCTTGGCTCTGATCTCATGCAGGGGCGGTATTTTACCTTCCGCAGCATCCGGGGTTTCCCCATTCATGATGCGGGCCCGCAGGAACGGATCATAAGGCTTCAAGGCGGCGCCGATACCGTCTTTCTGACGGGATACGACCGAGAACTCAGCCAGAAGCTCTTTCGTTCCGGGGGCTACCGGCTTTTCGCCGTGCTTGCTTTTCGCGAGCAGCTTTTCATAGATTTTAAGCTCTTCACTCAAACGCAGCGTGTAAGGTACATCGATGATCTCGATACGGTTACGGGCCGCATCGCTGTCGTTGGCTTGTTTGAATTGCTTCCAGACAGGGTCGTTGGATGTGATGATAATAAGCTGATTCATCGGCAGCATCCCGATACCGCTATTACCTGTGAAGTAACCTGTGGTCACGCTTTCCAGGAAGGCGTTCAGCAGAGCCGGGTTGTTGCGGAAGAATTCGGCCGCGTGGAATACCCCGCCATGTGAGCGAGAGAACACTCCCGGCTTGTAAGCATCGGGATCACCCTCTTTCAGAGTTTCATCCGGGTTGAACGGATCTTCTTCGCCTACCAGTGTCCGGTCAACGGAGCCGATCAGAGCGCTCATGTCCGCTGTTTTCGGGTCCTGCGGGTCCAGCTTGGCGATACCTATCTGTCTTTCACGGGAGGGATAGATTTTTACAACGTCAAAAGCGGCATTCGCATCACCTTTGAAGTGGTCAAGGCGTTTCGTGACCCATGCGGATTTTGCTTCTTTCAGATAGCGCATCGGGATGCCAAGCTCGGCTGAGGCGTCTTTTGCTAGTTCCTCGCCGGACAGCAAGCAAAGCGGTGAGTCATTAAACGGGGAAATCTTGCCGGTTGTTTTGCATTTCAGAACGTAGAACGGCACTTTTTCCATCAGCTTTTCGATGATGGTCGCAATTTCAGTTTTACCGCTTCCCACAGGGCCGCGCAGAACAAGCATGCCTTGCGCGCCGTTTTCAAGATAACGGACAAGTTGAGAGATGACGTCTTCAACGTCATACATGTCTTTGAACGGGGCGTATTGAGTTATTTTCTTGCCGCCATGAACAAGGCGCGTCTGGAGATCAGATAGCTTGGTGTCGATTGTTTCCGGTTCACCAATGGCTTTCAGGAGTCTCTCGGCGAAATTCTCATAAGCGGAAGGGTCTGTCTTGCAGCGATCAATCCATTGATCAACGCTGATGACCTCGGGCTCTTGATGTTCCTTCTGCGTTTTCAGCCTCTGAAGGATACTGCTCCCCGCTTTTCCTTTTGTGTTATCGTTAACGGAATCGTTGCCATGCGCCTCCGGCGCAGGTTTTTCTGCAGACATAGTGAATCTCCCTATTTACTGATCCGGACGTTTCGCCGGACTTTTTTTTACTTATTGTTTTTGATGTTTTGAGTACGCGAGCAGGTTACTTAAGCGATAGATACGCAAGGGGTACGCAATAAAGCACACTAGAAAAAAGTACCTGAGAGTGACGCGAGAGAGTTACTTAAGAAAACTCTATAACTTGAACAGTGATTGTGCGTTGGTTTTTGTATTAGAAAATTGCACAATCATCAGGCTTAGAGATTATTTCTTGCTCTGTCAATCCGTAAATTTCAATAAAACAGATTGCTTGGACAGCTCTCGTGTTCCTTGGTATAGTGCTTCTTTAATCTCTGTAACCTGCGGATAACAATGATTTCATCACTATTGGCGATAGGTCTGGGTGGCGCCTTGGGTGCGGTGGCGCGGTATGGGGCCAGCAGCGGCATCATGACCCTGTTCAAGACATATTTTCCATACGGCACGTTATGTGTAAACGTGCTGGGGTCGTTTGCCATAGGGCTTTTAATTGCTATTTTTGCCCATTACGGTAATCCATCCAGGCCGTGGCAAATGTTTCTGGTGACAGGGTTTTTAGGCGGTTTTACAACGTTTTCCACATTTTCTTTGGATGCCATGACTTTAATCACGCGGGGCCATTACCTTGAAAGCGCACTTTATATGTCGGGCTCTTTAGTATTTTCCATTTTAGCCGTATTTGCCGGGGCGTATCTGGGCGGGAGGATGATAGGGTGAGTGAGCGTATCTTAGTAGTAGCGGATGACGATGACGGGCAACGTCTGGACCGCTGGATTAAACGTCATGTGCCGGATTTGCCGTACGTGCTGGCGCAGAAATTGCTTAGAAAAGGCGCGATTAAGGTTGACGGCAAAAAAGCCAAGACGGATCAGCGCTTAAGCGGTGGGCAGAGTGTGCGTATTCCTCCCTTTGAAACAGCCGGACCGCAGAAGGAAAAACGAGCCAGACCCTTATCTGATAAGGATGCTGCTTATATAAGGTCACTGGTTATCTTTGATGACGGGGATGTGATTGCGATTAACAAGCCGGGTGATTTGGCAGTGCAGGGCGGTACGGGGACAGAACGCCATGTTGACGGCATGCTGGATGCGCTGGTCAATGAAGCCGGGGTGCGTCCGCGCCTTGTCCACCGGCTGGATAAAGATACCAGCGGTGTTTTGCTTCTGGCCCGCTCCGCTGCTTGTGCTAAGGCTTTGGGCGCGGCGTTTAAGGGCCGGGATATCAAGAAAATTTACTGGGCGCTGATTGCCCCCGTGCCAGATATTCATGACGGTACCATCCGCGCGCCGCTTGCTAAATCTACAGGCAACTACGAAAAAATGCAGGTGGATGAAGAGGAGGGTAAACCAGCAGTCACCGAATATAAAATCATCGAAAATGCCGGAAATAAAGCCGCCTTTGCGGCATTCTGGCCGCGTACGGGGCGTACACATCAGATTCGCATTCATGCGGCGCTGCTGGGCAGTCCGGTGGTGGGGGATGGAAAATATGCCTTGAAAGACGAAGATGGTAACCGTCTGGATGCTGCCTTGACTCAAGGCATGGAAGGCGTGTCAAAGGCATTGCACCTGCACGCCGCGCGTATTGTTCTTGATCACCCTCTAAGAAAGGGCGTAACGCTCGATATTTCTGCTCCGCTGCCGCCTGCTCTTGCCAGGAGCTGGAAGGCTCTGGGCTTTTCCACGAATCTCAAAACCGATCCGTTCGATGAGTTAAAGAGGTAGGTGGATGGCGGAAGATGAAATTCAGAAGCCTCGATCATGGCTTCGTTTCTGGTTTAAGGTGGCTATCTATGTGGCTGTCTTTTTCGCCGTTATTATTACAACGCTCTCGGTCATCGGCGGTAAAAGTGAGATGCTCAAAACCGGGGTGGAGCAGTTTTTCACGCAAGCCAGCGGTCATCCCGCGCAGATTGAGACCTTCAACGGCCTGCATTTCTTTCCGGATTTCAGGCTGGATATGGAAGGTCTACGGATCATGGAGAGCGATGCTGTTTCGCTGCCTGTCGCCGGGGTAATGCGGGTCAAGGTCGCTATGGGTTTCTGGGATATGATCCTGCGGACAGGCAAACTTAAAGCCTTTGATCTAGAAGGGCTTTGGATGAAGGAAGGCTTTCTTCATCCGCGTGAAATCGTGGTGGAACGTCTGGCCCTGATGCACCCGGAAGGGAGTGATCCCTATCTGGAGGGACGCGGGTTGTTGGGGGGGCAGGCATGGTCGGTGCATATGGGGCTGGAAAGCTTGGGCCGCGCTCCTTACGCTCAATACCGTTTCGGGCCGCAGCGTGATTTTTCCGTTGCGCTGGGGGGCTTTGAGGTGTCAGGTCTGCTGGTGAACGAGGAGCGCCGTCTCCGCGCAGAGGATTTTCTGGTTAAAAAAGACGGGGAAGCCGTTCTGTCCGGGCGGCCGGTTCTGGGGGCTTCGGATGGAAAGGATATGCGCCTTGAGGGCGACATCTCGCTGGCAGCAGGGGAGCAAAATATTACACTGCACCCCCATCTAGGCTTGCTTTATCAGGACGGTATCCTGCATATCACTGACATTTTGTCCTATGAGGGAAATGCAAAACCTGATGAGATTTCTGCAGCTTTGGAAGCGTTGCGTTTGGATATTCAAAAAGCATCCGGGTATCTGCCGGCGCGGGAGGATGGCTATCGCTTGTTATTCGGCATTCCGCTCGATCCGTCAGCTATCATTGAACGGCAAGAGGTGTCGCCATGAAGCGTTTTTATAAAATGGTTTCGTTCAAGGAAGAGCCGGGCGGCTATGCCATATGCCTTGACGGGCGGCCGGTGAAAACCCCGGCGCGGCATACTTTAATAGCACCGCATCAGGCAATGGCCGAAGCGCTGCAAGCCGAATGGGCGGCGCAAGGGGATGAGGTAAAGCCGGAATCAATGCCGCTCACCCAGCTTCTCAACACGCATATCGATAAGGTGCGGGAAGGCCGCGGCGAGATGGAGGCGCTGGTGCTGAAATATCTGGACACCGATCTTCTATGCTATCGCTGTGAAGAGCCGCCGGAAGTGGCTACCGTGCAAAACGAGCATTGGAACAAATGGCTGGACTGGTTTGAAAAAATCTTCGAGGAAAGACTGGAAACGACATCGGCCCTCGCGGCTATAAAACACCCGGCATCCGCCCATGAAAAAGTGGCGGCACATGTGAAGAGCCTTGATGATGCGCAGTTCACCGTGCTGCAAATGGCGGTGCCGTTGTCAGGTTCCCTCATTCTGGGGTTGGCATTTGCGAACGGAGCAGCTTCACCGGATCAGATGATGGATGCCATGTTCGCCGAAGAAAATTACAAGGGTATTTACTACAAGGAAGATCAATACGGCCCCGACCCGCTCACCGAGAAAAAGCGCATTGCCGCCAAGCGTGATCTGGAAGGTGCTGCTCGTTTTCTTGCACTGCAATAAAATTTATCTGGATTTTTCATCCGGATTTCTGTATCCCTAAAAAAGTAAGGAAATGAACAAAGGCAAAGCCATGACAATTTCAAATCACATTGTCGCTTCTTGGTACGGCGCAGAACGCCGCTCCAATGCCTTTGGCGCACTGGCGTTTATTAAAGGAAACGACGTGCCAATCATTTCCGGGTTCCTCCTTCGTTAAAGCATCTTAGTCCAAACGAATGTGTAAACCCGGTTCACTAAAATGGCCGGGTTTTGTTTTTGTTCCTATTTTTTGCGTTCAAATAAATCCCGGTCTCTTAAAACAGGAAAGTAAGAGCCATGTTAAAGAAAGTATCATATCGCGATATCGCCCGGTTCACCTGGCATTATTGGGGGCGTCAGAAGGGTAAGCTGGCGCTGGTGGCGGTCATGACGGCTATGGGGTCGGCGATTGACGTCATGTTCCCCGTGATCATGGCAAGCTGGTGGATGCCATTACCAAAGCGGCGGACGATACGAGCCTGTTATGGGCGAGTGTGATGCCGCTATTCTTCCTGTTTCTGGCGCAAGGATTTGTCTATCACAGCATCCGTAACGGCACGCTGCTCGTCTGGAACATATTTGCGATCCGCACCTTGCATGCGATTGAGGAAGAAACATTTTGTAAGGTGCAGCGTTTTTCATCCGACTGGCACGCCAATGCTTTTGCTGGTGCAACGGTGCGCAAGATCACGCGCGGGAAATGGTCGTTTGATTTGTACGAAGATATTCTCTTCATCAACCTTTATCCGGCGCTGCTGGTACTGGTTTTCGTGATTATTACGATGGCGGTGCAATGGCCGCTTATGGGGTTGGTGACGGCTTTAAGCGCGCTTTTATATATGGGCATCAACATCTATACGGTGATGACGATCAATGCGCCCTTGTTCAAAGCCTCCGCCGCGCGCGATACCCGCGTGGGGGCGAGCATGGCTGATTCCATCACGGCGAACGCTGTTGTCAAATCCTTCGGGGCAGAAAGCCGCGAAGACCGCATCTTCGGGCGTGTGATGCGCAGTTGGAGACTCCGCGCCTTCCGCAGCTGGCAGACGGCGGTGCTGACTGATCTGCTGCGGCGTTATCTCTCAGAACTTATGGGCGGGGCCATCATCGGCACGGCGATTTACCTGTGGGCGCACGGGCAGGCCAGCGCCGGCGATGTTGTGTTTGCTTTTACCAGCTACATGCTGCTTTCGATGTATTTGCGGGCGCTGGGCGACCAGGTTTCCAACCTGCAAAAAGCGATGAGCGATATGGAAGATGTGGTGAGCTTCTGGCTGCGCGAAGATGAAATGCGTGACCGCCCCGGCGCGAAGGCACTTGTCGTCACGGAAGGCTGCATCACCTTCGATGATGTGCGCTTTATATATAAGAGCAAGATCGATCCGTTGTTCGATGGCTTGAATGTCGACATCGCGCCGGGCGAACGCGTGGCACTGGTGGGGCATTCGGGTTCCGGGAAAACAAGTTTCGTGAAGCTGTTGCAAAGGCTCTACGATGTGCAGGGTGGCGAAATCCGCATCGATGGGCAGAACATCGCGGGTGTGACGCAAGAGAGTTTGCGCGCCAATATCGCGCTCGTGCAGCAGGAACCCATCCTGTTTCACCGCTCGATTGCGGCGAATATCTCGTATGGCCGGCCCGGCGCTTCTATGGAGGAAATTATGGAAGCCGCCAAACAGGCCTACGCGCATGATTTCATCGCCAGCCTGCCGGAAGGGTATTACACGCTGGTGGGGGAACGCGGTGTGAAGCTTTCGGGTGGGGAGAGGCAAAGGGTGGCCATTGCCCGTGCCGTTCTGGCCGATGCGCCGATACTGGTTCTGGATGAGGCAACATCCAGCCTTGATTCGGTGTCGGAGCATTACATCCAGAAGGCGCTGGAAAATCTCGTGAAGGGTAAAACCACAATCACGGTGGCGCACCGTTTGGCGACCATTCAGGATGCTGACCGCATTCTGGTGTTTGATAAAGGCCGTATCGTGGCTGAAGGGCCGCATGCGGAGCTTATCAAAACATCCCCCATCTACCGCGAGCTTTACGAGATGCAGATTTTGGATAAGGTTTCGTGACCGGAAGATACATAACACAGGAGAAAAAGGACCTTGTTATAAAGGCCCTTTTTCTCTGCTTTATTAGAAAAATGTAAAAAATGAAAGGTAGGGAATTGACAGTTTGAGGGGGCGATACCATCTTACTCGCAAGCGTCAAGCGCAGGATCGAATCATGAAAAAAGCAGTTTATCTCGTGGGTGCCCTCTTATTGAGTGGGGCATTCTTGGCAGTTTCAAGTTCTTTTGACTATGGAGGCAGTGTAAACGCAGCGGAAGAACATGCCGCCGGCGCGCTGCAGGCCATGCCTGTTGACATGATGACCGTGAAACCTGAAGCCGTTCAAGTGTGGAGCCAGTTTTCCGGTCATGTGGTGGCAGTGGATCAGGCGGAAATCCGCCCGCAGGTGAGCGGCCGTATTACCGAGATCAAGTTTGAGGACGGGCAGTATGTGAACAAGGACGATATCTTGCTTATTATCGATCCGCGTCCATACGAAGCAACATTGACCCAAGCGCGGGCGGCACTCCAGAAGGCGGAGACTGATCTGATTTTTGCCAAGAAGGAATATGCCCGCTCACAGAAACTGATCAAGACATCCGCTGTTTCGGAAAGTTTGGTAGATGAACGGGCTTCGGCCCAAAAAGCATCGGAAGCTGCCGTTCTGGAAGCCAAAGCTATGGTAGAAAAGGCGGAGATTGACGTTGATTATGCCCATGTGAAGGCGCCCATTTCCGGCAAGATCAGCCGTGCTGAAGTCACGGAAGGTAACCTTGTGCAGGCGGGGCCCGGCGCGCCGCTTCTTACTTCAATCGTGGCGGATGACAAGGTTTATGTTGATTTTGAGGTGGATGACCAGACCTATCTGGAATGCGCGCGCGGTAAGCATACGGGAGATGTCAAAACTGTGCCTGTGCGGGTAAAGCTGGCGGGGGTGGATGAGCCCTATGAAGGTTTTATCCATAGCTTTGATAACCGTATTGATGCAGCGTCCGGCACGATCCGGGCGCGGGCAATTTTTGAGAATGCCGACAAAATGTTGCTGCCCGGTATGTCGGTCAGTGTGATGGTGGGCAAGCCCGGCGGTGCGGATCAGATCGTTGTAACTGAGCGCGCCATCGGCACGGATCAGGACCGTAAATTCGTTTACGTGGTTGATGAAAACGGCATGACCAGCTATCGCGAGGTAAAAATCGGCGAAAGCGTAGTGGGTAAGCGTATCATCCTTTCTGGCCTGAAAGCGGGTGAGCAGGTGATTACAGAAGGTATTATGCGCCTTCGTCCCGGCATGCCTGTTACGGCAAAGACAGCGGAATTGACTGAGAACAACCAGCAGAAATAACCCTTCATGAATCTCTCCACCCATTTTATCGATAAGCCCATCTTTGCGGGCGTTATTGCGTTTATGACATTCCTGCTGGGGGGCGATTGCGCTCTTCCAGCTGCCGATCTCGGAATACCCGGAAGTGGTGCCGCCTTCGGTGCAGGTGATGGCGCAATTCCCCGGCGCGAACCCGGCCACGATTGCCCAAACGGTAGCAACGCCTTTGGAGGAGCAGATCAACGGCGTGGAAGGCCTGCTTTATATGAATTCACTGGCGACGACGGACGGGCTGTTATCCCTTACCGCCACTTTTGCGATTGGAACGGATGTTGACCTTGCGCAGCAGCTTGTGCAAAACCGCGTTTCGCAAGCCTTGCCGCGCCTGCCGGAAGTAACGCGCCAGCTGGGTGTAACGGTTGTTAAATCATCGCCTGATCTTACCATGGTGGTGCATTTGATTTCCCCGAACGAGCGTTACGACATGCTCTATTTGCGCAATTACGGCGTGCTGAACGTGAAGGATAGACTCGCCAAAATCCCCGGTGTGGGGCAGGTGGAGATCTTTGGCGGCGGTGATTATGCGATGCGCATCTGGCTCAACCCTGACCGGATTGCCGAGCGGGGGTTAACGGCGGGCGAGGTGGTAAACGCCATTCGCAGCCAGAATATTGAAGTGGCTGCCGGGGTTATCGGCGGGCCGCCTTATAAGGAACACACGGAATTGCAATTGCCGGTGAATGCACGCGGACGCCTTTCCACGCCGGCAGAGTTTGAAGATATCATCATCCGCCGCGATGCGAACGGCGTGGTGACGCGCCTGAAAGATGTGGCGCGGGCCGAGCTTTCCGCGCAGAGTTTTGCGCTGCGCTCGCTGCTGGATAACGAGCCCGCCGTGGGGATGGGGATTTTCGCCATGCCCGGCGCAAACGCGCTCGAACTTTCCGCCAATGTGCGTAAAGCCATGGAGGAGATTAAGAAAGATTTCCCCGAAGATCTTGATTACGGCATCGTTTACGACCCCACCGTGTTCGTGCGCCATTCGATTGACGCGGTGATCCACACGCTTATTGAGGCTGTGGCGCTGGTGGTTCTGGTGGTGATTATCTTCCTGCAAACATGGCGGGCTTCCATTATTCCGCTGCTGGCCGTGCCGGTTTCGATCGTGGGCACATTCGCCATTATGCTGGTTCTGGGCTTTTCCATTAACGTGCTCACGCTGTTCGGCCTGATTCTGGCCGTGGGTATCGTGGTGGATGATGCCATCGTGGTGGTGGAAAACGTGGAGCGGAATATCGAAGAAGGCCGCTCCCCGCGTGAAGCCACCATTCAGGCCATGAAGGAAGTGACAGGGCCGATTATCGCGACAACGCTGGTGGTCGCGGGCGTGTTCATCCCCATCGCTTTTATCAGCGGTTTGACGGGCATGTTCTATAAGCAGTTCGCGCTTACCATCGTGATCGCCACAACCATTTCGATGGTGAACTCCCTCACGCTCAGCCCTGCACTGGCAAGGCTTTTGCTGCAAGGGCATGACCATAAACCCGATATGCTAACGCGCGGGATCGATTTCCTGTTCGGCTGGTTCTTCCGGGGCTTTAACAGGTTTTTCGGCAAGGGGCAAAACGCCTATGCTCATTCGGTGAGGGTGTTTGGCGGGCGTAAGCTCATCATGATGGGGCTTTTCATGGGTTTTGTGGGTGCCACCTATTTCAGCTTCAACCTCGTGCCGCCCGGCTTTATTCCGGCGCAGGATAAACAATATCTGATCGGTTTTGCCCAGCTTCCGCCCGGCGCCACGCTGGAGCGCACGGAAGAGGTTATCCGCCGCATGGGCGAGATGACCCTGGAAGAAGAAGGCGTGGCGAACGCCGTGCAGTTCCCGGGCCTTTCGGTGAATGGTTTTGTAAGCTCCTCCAGCGCCGGGATTGTGTTTGTAACGCTGGATGATTTTGAAAAACGTAACAGCCACGATTTAAGCGCGGGCGCGATTGCAGGCCGCCTGAATGCCAAGTTCAGCACGATTGATGAAGCCTTTATCGCCATGTTCCCGCCGCCGCCCGTGATGGGGCTCGGTACGCTGGGCGGCTTCAAGTTGCAGGTGCAAGATAGAAGTGATCAAGGGTATCAGGCGCTTGATAACGTGATGA